>NZ_JAAVUO010000005.1:0-165887 GCF_012163165.1 Natronococcus sp. JC468 | reverse complement strand
TCGACAGACGCTCATCTCGATCCGATCAAACGCCTTACACAGCGTGGAAGGCGCGGGGAGATCGGCCTCGTCAAGGCCGATCTCCCCTGTTATTTGCGGCATCTCCTTCAACAGATCGATTGTCATCCGGTAGGACGTATCGAGATAAATCCGGAGACAATGCAGCGAAACGAGGGCATAGTCGGCGAATCCGCCGCCGCCCTGCGGGGCGGCGGATTCGCCTCGTTCACCCGTAACTCTTTGTGCAATCGAGACGCAACGCTCGGTGAAGCGGGAGATTTTCGTCATGGACAACCGAGGTCTCTCCGCTTCAACTCCTTCGATTTACTGACCTCCCCCGACGCCGTCTAGTGATTCAACGCAGCCCGAGAAAGTTAAGAAGCTGGTCTTCGTGGATTTCATTGTCTGCTTGCTGCTGTTTGCTAGGCACATTCGCAGCAAGCAGACGTTCTAACTAACCGGCTTTGTGAAGTACTGAGAATACCGATCAGAACGAGAAACCGTTTCGATCGCTTCGATTCTGCACTCATCAATTCATGAAACGCTTCAGCTAGTGGTTAAACCAGATCTACTGTCTTTTCTGACAGTCGCCAATTTGTGTAGAGTGACGTGACGAATCCAATTACTCCTCGAGAGTATTAATAAGGGATTCGTGACGACGACGAAACTCATCTGTCGATTGTAGTCTACAAAAAACTCGGTATGGGTCGCCAGTGACCAATTCAGGCCCGGGTGCCCGTCGATTCCGGAGTGACCCGGCGGTGCTTTGCCCACGAGCCGACTGCGCCGCCCAGAGCACCGGGGATGGCGTAGAAAGCGAGCATCAGCAGGCCGAGTACGAGCACGCTGAACGATGCGACGAGGCCTGCGAAGAGCAGGGTAGTGAACGTCGCAAGGGCTAACAGGACCAGCGACCCGAAGACGGTGGCGATACCGCCGTGGGTTGCACCGGAACTGATCGTCCCGCCAGCGAGGTATCCGGCGGTGAGGCCGCCGAGTAATCCGATTCCTCCCCAGTACAGGAGCACGACTGATGCTTCCGATCCGACATAGATGAGGCCGCTGATGAACCCTAATGCGAGGGTCACGACGAATCCAGTGATGACTGCGGTCCAGTTTATCCTCATGATCAAATGTTACTATGCTGTCAGTGGATATAAACCTCCTTCCAGCAAAGAAGGATAGTAAAATTAAACCGACTGACTAGGTTTTCACACTCGTTGGCTTCGCCAACCACGATGGACACGAGTACCAAAATGGTATCCCGAATGATGCTAATCGCTCGCCCCAGTATTAGTTCGACACCGCTCTGGGATGGGGAATTGGACCCTGACCTCGAAACAACCCCGTCCGACTTCTTCAAAAACTGTGTAGTCGATGCTTCCTCGTCGAGAGCCCCGAGAAGGTGCTCTCGCGCTCCTCGGATATCAAGACTTGTACGAGGAGCATATGGTGTAAAGGACATCGGTGGTAATAACCGATCATTCAATTGGAATTTACATAATGTCTTACCCGAGGAGGTTCTGGAGCGTCAGGACGACGAACAATATGATCACCACCTCAGAGATGATCCACGAGTTGTCGTTCATCCAGTCGCGGATCTTCGGGAGTGCAGCTTCTGCCCGCTCGCCCAAGACGAGCACGCCGAGCGACGGAAGCACTAAGATGAAGAGTGTGAGCAGGACGAACCCAGCCGCGTCTGTGACCGGATCGCCGTTCGCCGCAAGGTAGGTGCCGACGCTCATCGAGGTGACGATGTCGGTCGGAAAAAACCCCAACAGGAGGAATCCCAGTCGAAACGAGAACCGCGGTGACGCGCTGGTCAACTTACCCATCCACTTCGGCGGTTCGGACACGTTCCGCTTTCGGTAGGTCTCCACCGCCGCGTAGAGGAGGAGGAGGACGACGACGAGGTAGAGCAATTGCTGCGCACTCGACCCTAACAGTCCACCACCTCCGCCGCCGAGACTGTTGCCGAGGAGGTATGCGACGACGACGACGAGACTGATCGAGAGAGACGCGCCGAGGACGTATGCCGCAGAGTTCTTCCGCCACTGTTCGCTCGTAGCAAGGAAGATGGGCGAGAGTATCTGTGGACCTGCGATCATTACGATAGCCAATGGGAGAACCTGTATGAGGCTCATCGCTGGAACTCACCGTGATTTGATTCGCTTTCGCCGTCAAGGCGTTCTATTTTTATAACTAATCCATCATATATCATTGCGAACGTACAGTGAGTTCGTCGAATCGGCTACTGAGAGCCATCCAACGGGCGTTTCGTCTTCGCTGAGGGGTAGACAAGCACGCCGAGCACCATGCTCAATGAGGCGATGAACGTGGGCATCCAGAACCGGGTTCGTGGCTGCGTGTGCGGTTCCTCCGGACACAGATTATTCATAACAGACTCAACGCAAAGAAGGTACCTTCGATGTGTTTTTTCATTTGAATTTCCATGAGAATTCCCACCACCAATCGACAAGTATCTTTTTGCTAGTTGGAAAAATTGTCGTCAATTCTGATGTTCAATGAGATGATGACATTCATCGAAGGAGACGGTTCCTGTCCGTTCTTTCGTATCAAATTAGCTGGACAGAACTCCATTTTCCGTCCTGCCCGATACCGTTGTCCCTCCGATCGGCGAATCCGGCGGCTCGTCCTCAGAATTCTGGGCTCCGATGAATCCGACACGGATGATCACGTCACGGTCCAGGTGTTCGGTCAGATGGACATCGAACTGTTGGGCAAGGACATATGAAACTCATTGCACTAGCATTCGATAACGAGACTGGCGCACTCGAAGTGCGAGACAAGCTCTTCGAGTTGCAAAAACAGGAGTTGATCACGATGGACGACGCCGCCGTTGTAGTTCGAAATGAAGAGGGAAAACCGACGTAAAACAGGCTCAGAGTCTCGTCGGTACGGACGCCATGGGCGGTGCGTTCTGGGGACTGCTTATTGGCCTCATCTTCCTTGCACCAGTATTGGGAATGGCGGTCGGAGCAGTGTCTGGCGCGATGGGAGGGAAATTCTCCGACATCGGTATCGACGATGCGTTCATCAAAGAAGTTGGCGAGAAGATTGGCCCCGGCGAATCCGCGCTGTTCATGCTCGTAAGTGACGTTCAGCGGGACCGCGTCATCGAAGAACTCGATCCGTACAATCCCGAAGTCCTTGAGACGAATCTCTCACCAGAAGACGAAGATAAACTCCGCGAGCACTTCGCCGCCGACGAAGTGACCGCGTGAACGAGTGAAGATACCAGCTATAGACTGGTCAGATCCAAAACTAGTTCAGGTTTCTGTTGTTCATAACAGCATTTTCGTTCTGTTACTTAAAATGTCATCAGTCAACTAGATGATCTGTGTTGCTCCCAAATTCGGCTGGCTGAGAACCCTGCAATATGTGGCTGAGCCTGTCAGGCGGAAATATTCTAATTCCATACAACTGCTGATATCGGACGTTTAAGCGACACTAACGCCAATCTGGGTGGCTATGGGCCCTGACGGATTCGAACCTCGGTCGGAGCAAAGCTCCTCCCTGCTTCGAATCCGTCAGCGATCCACTCCGCGAGGCTCGCATCTGCTCGCCTCGCTCTATGGGCCCTGACGGATTCGAACCATCGACCACTCGGTTATGAGCCGAGCGCTCTAACCAGGCTGAGCTAAGGGCCCTCGAGTCGAACGAACCCGTCACGATAGTTAACGCTTGCTGTCTGTTTCGTCCGCGAAAAAGCGCCGGTTCGGCTACGCGGTCAGCGCCTCGAGTTCGTCCTCTGAGAGCGCCTCCTCGAGTTCCTCGTCGGAGTGGGACTCGAGGACGTCGGCTCGCTCCTCGGCGTCGAGCTCGGAGACGGATTCGAAGTGGTGGCACATAGCACTCGAGACTTCGGTTTCGAAGCCAATAAAGACTGTTGCGGGCGTGCCGACGGCTGGCGATCGCTCCGGCAATCACAGCGCGCGCCGCGGGAGGTTACTCGTCGTAGTCGGCGAGCGTCTGCTCGGTCGTTCCCTCGCGGTGGCGCGTCGCCAGTCCCGCGAGGTGGGGAGTCTCGGGGACGATCAGCTCCTCGCAGGCCGTTCGACAGGCGCCCGTGCTCCCCGGGAGACAGAACACCGGCGTGTCGACGGCGATGCCGGCGGTCGCCCGCGAGGACATCGCTCGCGTGCCGATCTCCTCCCACGACAGCGAGCGAAACAGCTCGCCGAAGCCGGGAAGTTCGCGTTCGAACAGCGACGACGTCGCCTCGGGAGAGACGTCGTCAACCGTAACGCCGGTGCCGCCCGTCGTGCAAACGACGTCGATATCCTGGCGGGCGACGAGACCCCGAACCGCGGTACGGATCGCGGAGTAGTCGTCCCGAACCAGCACGCGATCCCGGACCTCGTGACCCTCCGCTTCGAAACACTCCTGGATCGTGTCGCCGCCGGGATCGTCGGGATCGGCGTCAGCCGCCGCGGCTCGCGAACTCGAGACCGTGACGATCCCGACGTAGAGCGGATCGATGAGGTCGTGGCCGTGGTCGTCGGTGCTCCGCCGGTCGGCGCGATCGGTCGTCATACGCGTACCTCCAGACCGAAGGGCGATAACTCCTGTCCCGAGACCACGGCTCTCATCGGGCCGGCGCCTCCGGGTCGGCGCTCGAGATCGTCACCGTTTCACCCATCCCCGTCGGTGCGGGGTTCTCGTAGTCGCTCCAGTCGGCGGCCATCTCCTCGTCGGATAGCAGACAGTCGTCGAGCTGTGACTCGAGGGCGTCCCAGTCGACGTCACGGCCGATGAGCGCGAGCCGCACCTCCCGATCACCGTGCTCCTCGTCCCAGACGAGGCCGGGCTGGCCCCGACGGTACGTCTCCTGTCGTTCTTCGGCAAAGCTGGCGATCCAGCGGCCAGTCACCTCGAGCGTGGTCGCGGCGCCGGCGGTGCTCGTCGTGATCGCCTGGTCCTCGCGGCCGGCGATCCACGTCAGCCCCTTCGCGCGGACGAGCCCCTCGGGAAGCGAGCGCAACAGCTCGGTGAACCGTTCGGGGTGGAACGGACGGCGACGGTGATACCCCTCGACCTCGATCCCGTACCGTTCTGGCGGGTGCGCGTGGTCGTGAGTGTGGTCGCCATCGCTGTGGGTGTGGTCGCCGCCGCGAGCGTGGTCGCCACCGTCGCTGTAGTCGTAATTTCCGTCGGTCCCGTGCTCGCCCTCGTTAGCGTCGGCCTCGATCTGGCGCTTCCAGCCCGCCGAATCACGGACCGTCTCGAGCTCGAAACGCTCGACGCCGAGCAGGACGTCGGGTTCCAGATCGCCGTACTCGGCCGTCGCGATCTCCGCGCGCGGCTGGAGCGCCTCGAGCAGGGCGACGACTCGCTCGTGTTCCGCGTCGCTGACGAGGTCGCCTTTGTTCACCACGAGCAGGTCGCAGAACTCCACCTGCTCGAGGACCAGGTCCGAAAGGGGACGCGTTCCCTCCTCGTCGGCCCCTTGCTGGATCGGCATGTCGTCGCCGTCGGCGAACCGATCGTGGAACCGCCGCGCGTCGACGACGGTGACGACGGCCTCGAGGTCGTAGGGGCCGCCCGCGGGACCGCGGACGAACCGCCGGGCGATCGGTTCGGGCTCGCCGACCCCCGATGCTTCGACGACCAGGTGATCGAACTCGTGGCTCTTCCAGAGCTGGATCACGGCCCGGGAGAGCTCGCCGCCGAGGCTACAGCAGATACAGCCGTTCTCGAGGGCGACGACCTCGTCGCCGGTTTCGAGGTCGGTGCGCGCTTCCACCAGATCGGCGTCGACGTTGACCTCGCCGACGTCGTTGACCAGGACGGCGATCTCGCGGTCGGCGGACTCGAGCAGCCCCGAGAGCAGCGTCGTCTTCCCGGCGCCGAGCTCGCCACAGAGGATAGTGACCGGAACGGACATTGGATCGTTCGCTGGCGCGAGCACACGTCGGTCTTCCGATTCGAACCGGCCGAGTTCGGGGTCCATGCTATCATCTCAACGGCAGCTGGCAACCATCCGAAGCGACGAGACGGAGAGATCGGAGTTCATCACCGCCCTGTCGATCGGTCGAGTGCGGGTTAGAATCGGCGATTGTCACGCGTAGTCGACGGTTGTTGCGAGTAGACCGCTCGAACAGCGGTCTCTCGGTCGTATCGGTTTTTCCTAAAGTACGCGTCTGTCAACAATAGTTGGGGTGTTTGCCCGAGAAGTGGAATCCCACTCCCGAGTACACCTCAGATCAGGATTGACGACGTGGTGCGTACAAACAACATACGTGGAAAGATAAGTGACTCATACCCAAGTCTGCCGGTATTCTGGAGGGATCCGAGATGAAAGATATCGAAACCCGGGGCTGCGGGGTCGGACGACGGTCGTACCTGTATGGTGGTGTCATTACGCTGAGCGGGCTGGCGGGATGCGTTGGGGCCAGCGACGGCCGTGCCGAAAAAGACGATCGGACGAGCGACCCTCGGGCGGCCGACGGGCCGTCATCGGGTGGGCAGTCCGACGGCGAAGAACGTACCGACCAGCAGGAAGGTGAACGGACGGAGACGGAACGGACGACGATCGCCGAGTGTATGACGATCACCGAGCCCGGACGCTACGCGCTGGAAACCGATCTCGAAGCGGAGCCCGGTGAAACCTGTATCGAGATTCGTACGAGCGACGTGACGCTCGATGGCCAGGGGTACGCGATCTCCGGTCCAGGACCCACCGAACCGAACGGGTTCGACAGCCCGCTCGAGACGGGGACCGCCGGCGTTCTCGTTCAGCCGGGTACGGGAGAAGAAAACGAAACGAAGGCCAAAACGGACAAGAAGAAATCCAACGGGCACGCGACCGACGGCCTCTCGAACGTGACGGTACGGAACCTCGCCATCGAGGGGTTCGACGCCGGAATCGCCTTCGACGAGGTGACGGCGGGATCGATCGCGGAGACGACCACGTCGGGTAATCGATACGGAATCTCCCTCCTCCGGTCGGCGGAGAACGCGCTTGCCAACAACGACGCGTTCGCGAACGTCGGACACGGAATTCGACTCGAGAACGCCGACGGGAACCGGCTGGAGGCGAACGCCGTGAACGATAATTCGTTCCCCGCCGAAGAAGATAGCAGCATCTTCTTCCTCGAGTCGAACGAGAACACCCTCGTAGCCAACGACGTCGACGGAAACATCACCGGCATCAGGCTCGAGAACTCCCACGAGAACACGTTCGAGGAAAACACCGTGAGCGACAACATTTTCGACGGAGTCGTGTTGATCGAATCGAGCGCGAATACGCTCGTAAGAAACACCGTAAATGGAAACACCAACCTCATCGGCATCAGCCTCGTCGAGTCACACGGAAACACGATCCGGGAAAACACCGCCAACGGAAACGCAGACTGTGGGATCTCGCTCCTGCTCTCGGACGAAAACGCCCTGATCGGAAATACGGCGAACTCCAACGGGTTCGAGGGCGGCATCCTCCTCGCGTGGTCGGACGGGAATACGCTGTCGAACAACACCGCAAACGACAACGAGAGCGGTTTCGGGGACCCCACTCTAGACGAGTTTACGGTCAGTCCCGGATTCAATCTGTTCAACTCGAGCGTTAACGAAGGGCGCGCGAACACCGCTCGGGGGAACGAGGGCGGACCGATACAGATCGTCGGTGGAGCGGAGAACAGCATCGAAGTCAACGGGGTCCTGTACACCGAACCGACCGCGAGCGGGGAAACGAACCCGTCCGTCGATCAGCAAACTGTCTCCTCGGCGGTCGTCCAGGAAGTCGTCGAGACCGGCGACCGGGAGTCTGTCCTCCAGATGATCGAAGAGGCGAGTGAGTGAGAAACGGGACACCGCGGAACAACGTCCCCGTCTCTCGTTTTCGGAATTCGAACTGGTGTGAGACGGTCGGCCTCACTCCGTTCGGCCGCGTGCAACTCGCGTGCTCGAGTCCTGCTTGTCTCGCTAATTTTCTCGCTGGATACGCTCGGTACTACCGCTCCTCGGGTGTGAGTGCTCGAAAATCAGCAGGACTGGAACGCTTTGCGTCCCAGTTAGCCCGAAAATTTCGAAGAAATTCGTCGGACGCCGAAGCCAGGACTCGAACCTGGGACAACCTCGTTAACAGCGAGGTGCTCTACCATCTGAGCTACTTCGGCTCATCATCAGGTAATCGGGTAGGTTTGATAGGGCTTTCGTTTTCCCTTCCCGGAGTTCGACACCCTTTCACTCACCGCTCGAGTACCGGGACGCGATGAGCGACGACGAGGGCGACCGCGACGAGTACGGTGCGAACGGATCGAACGCCGACCTCGAGTCCGTCCTAGCGACCGTCCGAGAGCGGGTCGATCCGGACGCCGACGAGCGCTCGCGGCTGCGCGCGGTTGCGACGACGCTCGCCGAGCGTGCCACGGACGCGGCGACCGAGCTGGCGCCCGGCGCCGACGTGTTGCAGGTCGGATCCTCGGCCCGGGAGACCTGGATCAGCGGCGACCGCGACATCGACGTTTTCGTCCGCTTTCCGCCCGAACTCGACCGCGAGACCCTCGAGGAGTACGGCCTCGAGGTCGGGCACGCGACGGTTCCCGACGGCCACGAGGAGTACGCCGAACACCCCTACGTCAAAGGCGAGGTCGAGGGGTTCGACGTCGACGTCGTGCCCTGCTTTCGGCTCGAGTCGGCGACCGAGATCCGCTCGGCGGTCGACCGAACGCCGTTTCACAACCGCTACCTCGAGGAGCGCCTCGACGCGGAGCTCGCAGCCGATGTCCGCCTCGCCAAACAGTTCCTGAAGGGGATCGGTGCCTACGGGAGCGACCTCCGGACGCGGGGGTTCAGCGGCTACCTCACCGAGTTGCTCGTCGTGGAGTACGGCGGGTTCGTCCCGCTGCTCGAGGCGGCGGCCGACTGGCACCCGCCCGTCGAGCTCGATCCCGAGGACCACGCCGCCGACGTCGCGTTCGACGACCCGTTGATCGTCATCGACCCGACCGACCCCGAACGCAACGTCGCCGCCGTCTGTTCGGCGGAAAACGTCGCCCGCCTGCAGCACTACGCCCGCGAGTTCCTCGCGGCGCCGTCGGTCGAGTACTTCGAGCCACGGGAGCCGGCGCCGCTGACCGAGGCGGCGCTTCGCGAGCACCTCGCCGACCGCGGGACGACGCCCGTCGCGATCCGGTTCGAGACGCCCGACCTCGTCGACGACCAGCTCTACCCGCAACTGGAGAAATCCCTCAAGGGGATCGTCGGCGGGCTCGAGGATCGCGGATTCGACGTGCTCCGGGCGCGGACGTTCGCGGCGGAGACGGCCGTCGTCTTCGCGGAGTTGACCGTCGCCGAGCGACCCGCGATCGAGCGCCACCTCGGTCCGCCGGTTCACGTCCGCGATCACGCCGAGGGATTCTACGACGCCTACGCCGACGATCCAGACGTGTACGGCCCGTTCGTCGACGGCGGTCGGTACGTCGCGGAACGAGAGCGGGAGTGGACCACCGCCCGCGCGTTCCTCGAGAGCGAGCGGCTGTTCGACGTCGGACTGGGGGCACACGTCGAAACCGCCCTCGAGGACGGGTACGACGTCCTCGTCGGCACGGAGACGACGGCGCTGCTGCCGGAGTTCGGCCGCCAGCTCCGTGCGTACTTCGAGCCACGTCCCTGAGTCCGAACGCCCGATAGCGGGGGCTCAGCCCGCTTCACTCGAGATCCAACTCGAGGTCGTGAGCCGCCGCGACCTCCTCGAGCAGTTCGACGGCGTCGGGGCTGCAGTCGCCGTCGGGTTCGATCGGTTCGCGGCCGTCGAACGTCTCGTGGACCAGCGCGACGGTGTCGGCCAGCACGTCGAGCCCGTACCCCCCCTCGAGGACGAACCCCAGCGCCGCGTCGGTTCGGTCGGCGATCCCGCGGAGTCGATCGGTCAGCAGGGCGTAGGCCTCCGTCGAGAGGCGAATCCGTGAGATCGGGTCGTGGCGGTGAGCGTCGAAGCCGGCGCTGATCAGCAGGAGGTCGGGGTCGTACGCCTCGAGGGCGGTCGCGACCGGTCCCTCGATCGCCTCGAGATAGTCCCGGTCGTCGGTGCCGGCGGGCATCGGGAGGTTCATCGTCGCTCTCTCGCCCGAACCCTCGCCCGTCTCCTCGACCGCTCCGGTGCCCGGGTACAGCCCCTGTTCGTGGATCGACGCGAAGAAGACGTCCCCGCGGTCGTAGAAGATGTCCTGCGTGCCGTTGCCGTGGTGGACGTCCCAGTCGACGATCGCGACCCGATCGACGTCGCGGGTCTCGAGGGCGTGCTGGGCGGCGACGGCGACGTTGTTGACGAAACAAAAGCCCATCGCGTCGTCGTAGACGGCGTGGTGGCCCGGTGGCCTGCCGATCGAAAACGGCGTCTCTCGGCCGTCGTCGCCGTCGAGCGCCGTTTCGGCGGCCCAACAGGCCTGTCCGGCGCTGTATCTGACCGCGTCCCAGGTCTCCTCGACCGCGGTGGTGTCGGGGTCCCAGTTACCCCCGCCGTCGGCACAGAACTCCCTGACGGACTCGAGGTAGTCGCGGTCGTGAACGCCGTCGATGACGTCGACGTCGACGGGATCGGCCTCGACGTACTGGACGCCGTGTTTTCGCTTCAGCCCCTCGCGAATCGCGCGCAGTCGGTCCGGCGACTCCGGATGGCGCGCGCCGGGATCGTGTGCGAGACAGGTCTCGCTGTAGCCGAACTGCATCTCACTCGAACAGCGAGAAGTACGTCTCGATATCGTCGTCCGTGATCGTGCGCCGATCGGCGTGGCGCGCGAGGACGGCCGCGGCCCGGGCGACGTTGTCGGCGTAGTCCTCGAGGATGTCCGCGAGCGCGATCCGGGCGTCCATCGAGACCCGGTACCGGGAGTCGATCTCGAGGCGCGCGATGCGGTCGACCGGGGCGACGGGCAACTCGAGGCCCTCCTTGTCGACGACCGTCTCGACCCCGAAGTCCTCGGCCATCAGGGTCTTGCGCCCGTCCGCGTCCGCTCGCTCGGCGGCCTCGGTCGCGAGCTCGCTCCCGCGGTCCTGGATGCGCTTTGCGAGTTCCTCCGACGCGTCGGCGCTCACCCGAAGCTCGTCCGCGTTCCGCCGGATGATCGTATCCACCGGCGCGAACGGGAGTTCGACGTTCATATCATGATAGCCGGAGTTAACTCCCTTAACGCTTTTCCTCGTGATTCGGCGTTTTTCGCCGTCTCAGAACACGTCGTTCGCCTCGAGGCGATCGTTCCGGACGGTCCCGCGGGCGGTCACCTCCTCGCCGAGGCCGACGTCGACGTCGGTCGCGACGCTCATCGTCGTCTCCCCGTCGTCAAGGACGATCGGATCGCCCGCCTGAACGACGACGCCGGTGAACTCGATCTCCTCGCCGGGTTCGGGCTCGTCCGGGTCGGCGTCGGCCGACGAGTCGTCCTCCGCGGTCGACGCTCCATCGCCGCCCGCCGCGAACGACGATAGGCCCGCGTTCCCGTCGGCGCCATCCGCGTCGTCGTTCGCATCGGCGCCCGTTCCGGCTTCCGAATCCAGTACCGTCACCGTCGCCTGCCAGCCCGCGGAGGCCTCGAGGTCGTCCTGCCAGCCGTCCTGGATCTCGACGTCGGCTAAGGCGACCTCGTCGCCGGGACCGACGTCGAGGTCGGCCTTCTCGCCCCAGAGCGCGACCCGGATGTCACCGGTCGCGTCCTGGACCCGGATGTTCCGAACCTGCCCTTCCGAGCCGTCGTCGCGATCGAAGGTCCGCTTCGGATCGGCAGAGCGGACGACCCCCGCGATGTCGACCGTCTCGCCGATCTCGAGGTCCTCGATCGGCGTGTTGTCGGGAACGTACTCGACCTCGGCGTCGACGGGCTCGATCGCGCCGCGGTTGCCGACGTGGAGCTCGAGCGAACCGTCGCGCTCGCGGACGTAGCCGTCGACGACCTCGACGGTGTCGCCCGTCTCGAACTCCGTTACCTGTTCCGCGCGCTCGTCCCACATCGTCACCCGAACGCGGCCCGTCGAGTCCCCGACGACGAGGTTCGCGACCTTCCCCTCCGAGCCGTCGTCGCGGTCGAAGGTGCGCACGCTGTCGGTGTCGAGGACGACGCCGACGAGGTTCACACTCGAGAGGCCGAGCGACAGCGCCTCGACGGTGTGAGTGTCCGAGACCTGCACGTCGATCTCGGTGTCGGGGTCGGGTTCGACCTCGTCGACGCTGACCTCGACGCCAGAGAATCCCTCCTTCGGGCGACCCTTGATCCGCAACACCTGGCCCTCCTCGAGTTCCTCGCGGGTCGCCTCGGCGTGGTCGTCCCAGAAGGCTGCCCGGATCGATCCCGTCTCGTCGGCGACCTCCACGTTGACGACGCGGCCGTCCTCGTCCTCGCCGTCGCGCTCGAAGGTCCGCAACTCGCCGATGTCGATCACCTTGGCGACGAACTTCGCCTCCTCCATCCCGGGTTCGACGTCGGCGACGCCCCCGACCTCGCTCTCGCCGATCTCGTGGGCGATGAGCATCGCCGCCGTCTCCTCGTCGGCGAGCCCGCCCATCTGCTCGACTTTCTCCTCGACGGCCTCGCGAAACTCCTCGAGAGAAACGTCCGCCTCGAGGTCCTCGTACACGCCCTCGATGTCGCTCATTCTATGTTCGTTCATGGGTAGCCCGCGCATAAGAATTGCTCATTCGACGGCTCCGGGAGCGAATGACGAACACGAGGGGGCGAAACGGACGACGGCTCGAGGCCGGTTCGACGGTCGGAGTGCATACCGCCGTTGGCCCCCTCCTCCGGGATAAACCTGCGTCGCTCGCGTGTCACTCTCTCCCGGAATCGACGGCCAACGGTCGAATACTTTCGAAAGGGCTTTAATGTCGACGGCAGTACGTAGAGATGAGTCCTGATAGGGTAGTGGACTATCCTCTTGGCTTGCGGAGCCAGGGACCGGAGTTCAAATCTCCGTCAGGACGCTCACTCCTTACGAGTGCTTCACGTTGTTCAGCACTCGCTGCGTCGTTCGATCCTGACGTGCCCAACGCTCGTTTCACTCGGGTTGGACTCCGTCAGGACGCTTCCGACGCAACAATACCGCGAGCGACGCGTAGCGTCGGTCGGCACTACATCACGCCGACGATCTCCGAACGTCCACTAGTGTCCGAACGGGGAGAAACTCCAGACAACGCTAGTAAAGTTCATGTAGTTACGTTAACGACTCTACCGATATGCTCGCCCACTCTCGTAACGAGGCAACCGACGAGATACTGGATACGCTGAGTCATCCCCTTCGGCGTCGGCTACTGTTCAGCCTCTACGAACGGGATAGCGATTCCGGTGAACTCCCGCTTCACCGAGTTTCGAACCTCGCGTTCGAGGAGGAGAACGTACGAGTCGAACTGTATCACGTGCAGCTGCCGAAACTCGAGGAGAAGGGATACGTCTGCTGGGACGGTGACGAAGACACGATAACCGAGGGTCCGGAGTGGAACCAAATCGAACCGCTTCTTCGATTGTTATATAACCATCTGAACGAGCTCCCGTCCCAACTGAGGGGAACCGCTTCGCTGCCGTAGCTTCCACAGGATGGTCAGAACAGCGCCTCGCTGGTGACAGGTCGTTCAGCGGTACGTTCGAACGGTCTCCGTTCCGTCTCGACTGTGGACCGGAGCGCTCCGGTAGTGGAGCACTGCCGCGCTCGAGAGTGGGGCTCGAGCGGCGTCGCCACTCGAGGACGAGCGGTGGGCGAGAGGAGTAAGCCCCCTTCTGTTCGATCCGGCATTCGGCTGAGCGTCCGCGCCGTCCGCGAAATCGCGGGGCGTTCGGGCTACCACGGCGCGGACTTGCACCGGTGAGGGTTCGCCGTTCCATCGATCCTCGGCCGTCCGTATGCGGTCGGTTACGACGATCGTAACCCGCGGGTTCGAACCGCGTCGGACGCGACCGCACACAGCTCGACGGCGTCGCCGTCTCGCATACCGTCGGTCTCGCGCCGGAGGCACGAGAACCACGCTTCCCTCGGCGGGTCAGCTTCCCTTCCTCGCGGTCGGGGTCGCGCGCCTCATCGGTCGGGCCGAGACGTGTCGTTTCTGTTCCAGAGCCAGCGGTCTCCCGCTCCGGACTTGCGTCCGGTCACCCGCCCGAACGGGTGGGGGGACTTTCCTCGCGAGCGTTGGGCACCTCGAAGAGGTGGCCAACGTGGGGGCACGACGCGACGTCGAGTCGCGCCGTCCCATGGTGACCGCGCCGTCGCCGTCGCGGTCATCGCGGCAGCCGGGCTCTCTCTCCCGGTGGAGAGTAGGATCGGGGGACGAATAAGTCCCGCGGTCGGGTCCTCCCGCCTCGAGCCGAATGGAAGCGCTTTAGGACGACAATCACCATGTCTGGTTGTATGTCCCAGCGACAGGGCGTTGACCTTTCCTACGAGGACGGTGCACGCGCCGTCGAGCTCGCGCGCGAATCCGTCGAATCCTACGTGCAACACGGACAGCGAGAGCAACCGGGCAGCATGCGAGAGGCCTTCTACGAGCGAACGGGGGCGTTCGTTCGCCTCGAGTCGACCCGCGGGCGGGGCAGCCTGCGGGGCTGTGCCGGGGGGTACCGCTCGGGCGACCAGCTCGGCCACGTCATCGTCGACGCGGCAATCGAGGCCGCCAGCGAGGACTCCTGTGGCTCGGAAGTGAGTCCCTCGGAGCTACCGAACCTCACCGTCTCGGTCTGTGCGGTCAGAAACGTCGTCCTCACCGACGACCCGCTGGCCGACCTCGAGCTGGGAACCCACGGCGTCGCCATCGACGGCGGCGAGGGAGGGTGGCTCTACCCGACGGTTCCGGTCGAGAACGGCTGGAGCGCCCGCGAGTACCTCGATCGTACCTGTCGGAAGGCAAAGCTCGCGCCGGGGGCCTGGCAGGACGACGACGTCGTCGTCACGCTGTTCGAGGGGCAGGTCTTCCGCGAGCGCGAGGCCGACGGCAGCATCGAGGAGCTTTGAGACGCCGATAGCACTCTTCGTCGCCGATCGTTCACCCGTCGAATCCGACCGCAGCGGCGTCCTCGAGACAGCGCTCGCTGGCGGCCTCGAGGTCGAACTCCCGAACCACCTCGCCGTCCCGAACCAGCGGCTCGAGCAGGGACTCGGCGTCGTCGGGTCCGTCGCGGTCGGCCAGCGCGACGTGGTGGCCCCCGTCGGCGGTCCGGTAGACCTCCTTCACGCCCGAGAGCTTGCCGCGCTTGGAGATCGGCTCGCCCGCTATTTCGACGATGTCGAGGCTGAAGTCGATCGAGTCGGCCCCGGTGATGTGGCTGCCGACGCCGAAGCCGTCGGCGACGTCCCGAAGTTCGCGGATGTTCTCGGGACCGAGTCCGCCGCTGCAGAAGATGTCGACGTCCTCGTGGCCCCGCGCGTCGAGCTCCCAGCGGACCTCCCGAATGATGTGTCTGAAATCGCCCCGTCGGGAGCCCGTGGTGTCGATGCGGACGCCGTCTAAGTCCTCGCCGAGGGTCTCCGCGGCGAGCAGGCTCTCGCTTTTCTCGTCCCAGAAGGTATCGGCGAGCGCGATTCGGGGGACGTCCTCGGGGACGGCCTCGTCGAAGGCCCGCCAGGCGTCGGCCTGGTTCCCCTCGCCGAAACAGAACATGAGCGCGTGGGGCATCGTCCCGCCGGCCTCCCGACCCAGAACGTCGCCAGCGGCGACGTGCGAGAACCCGTCCAGCCCCGCGAGCAGGGCCGCCCGCTCGACCGTCGCGGCGATCGCGGGATGGACGTGGCGGGCCCCGAAGGAGAGTACCGTCGCCGACGGCGCCGCGAGCCGGGCCTCGAGCGCGGCCGTGGCGAAGCCGCTGGGCTGGGAGAGAAAGCCGAGCAGGGAGGTCTCCAGCTCGGCGAATTCGAGGTATGGCCCTTCGATCCGCAGGACGGGACCGCCGTCGAACAGCTGGCCGTCGGGAAGCGCGTCGACGTCGACGTCGCGACCCTCGAACAGCGTCGCGACGTCTTTCACGCCGGTACAGACCTCGAAGGAGCCGGTAGGGAACTGGTCGGCGGTCACCTCGGCGACCACGCGGGGGTTCTTCCCCGCGTGCTCGAGGGTGGTCCGGGTGCGCTCGAAGTAGGCGTCCGTCGCGGCGCCCTCGAGGATCGCCTCGGACGACACGATTCCGAACGGGTTGGTCATACCGTCGGTTTCAGTCGGCGGTCAAATAAGCTACCCGTCTGCCGCGCGGTCGCGGTCGGCGCCCGCGTTCAGTCCCGGGCTCGGATCGCGACCGCGACGGCGGCCGCGACCGCGACGAGCGCGGCGAGGACTCCGAAGCCGGGGATCGTCTCGCCGCCGTCGTCGGTCGTTTCGTCGTCCGGGTCGACGTCCTCGTGGTCGATCTCGTCCTCGCCGGGCGGCGCGGCGCCCTCGTCGACGGCCGAGAGCTCCGCGACGGTGGGCGCGTGAACGATCGTCACCGTCTCCCCGTCGTGCTCGAGGTAGTACGCTCCGGGGAACTCCTCGTCGATCACGTAGGTATCCCGACGGTCCGCGACGGGGTCGGCGCCCTCGAGCTCGAGTTGCTCCCGGTAGCCAGCGAGGAACTGCTCGGCCTCCTCGCTCGAGGTCCACTCGGTCTCCCAGACGTAGCCGGAGCGATCCGCCGCGGCGGTCGGATCGTCGGCCGACGCGTCGTCGGGCACGTAGGTGACGAGCTCGTCGTCGGCCCAGCCGTCGGTGTAGGGGTGGTCGTAGTCGTACTCGCCCGTTTGCTCGGTGAGGAACGACTCCCTGTCGATCACCGACGGCTCGAGCGAATCGAGGGCGTCGCCGGCGAACATCGCGACCAGTCCCGCCTCGCCGTAGGTCTCGGTCGCCGGTTCGCCGTCGACCTCGAGCTGGCTCCAGCTCTCGTTCGATCGGTCCTCGACGTCGACGCCCGCGGGCTCGCGTTCCGTTCCGGGTCGGATCACCTCGGAGCTGCTGGCCGGCGGGTCGTCGTAGGCCGCGTCGACGGCGTCCCAGTCGTCTCCGGCGGGGTCGTCGGTTCCGAGCAGGTGGTCGACGTAGTCGGGGCCGTCGCTGTAGGGCTGGAAGATCATTGCGTACAGCACCCAGTTGAGGTTCGCGGAGCCGTCCCCGGACGCGGCGGAGTCGAGACACGACCAGCCCGCCTCGCAACGCGTCTCGTACTCGGTTTCGATCCGGGTGGCGTCGCCCTCGACGAGCCCGTTCTTCGCGTTGTCCTGATCGACGGTGGAGCGGTTGTAGCTCCCGATATCGAAGCGCTGGTCCTGCAGGGCGTGTCCAAGCTCGTGCCCGAGGACCGGTTCGTCCACGGAGGGCTCGTCGACGTCGTCCGAGACGACGACGACCCGATCGGTGCCGGGCTCGTAGTAGCCGCCGACGGCCCCGCCGTAGAGTGTGTCCCGCTCGTCGGTCGCGTCGGTCTCGTTGTCGACCGCGAACAGCGCCTCGCCCTCGACGTTCAGCCGGATCCGCTCGTCCCCGTCGGCGGTCCCGAAGACCTCGCTGTTGTTCTCCTCGAACTCCGCTCGCGTGACGACGTCGACGGACACCTCCTCGTCGAAGGTCAGCCCGCGGATCTCCTCGACGCGGGCCATCGATCGGTAGACGACCGCCTCGAGCTCGTCGTCCTCGACGACGGCGCCCTCGCGGTCGTCGACTGCGAGCTCGTCGTCGTGCCAGTACCCCTCGACGTACCCGACCGTCCCCTCGGTCGTCGGGTCGTCCGGTCGGTCGTCGGTCGCGTCGCCCCCGAGCGGTCCCGCCGACAGCAGCCCCGGGACCGCGCCGCCTGCCGCGGCGAGCAACAGGATCGACGAGACGGCGAGGAGGGCGACGACGGTCCGCGTTCGCCTCGAGTTCATGCCGGAATACCGGTCCGTAAGCGCGGGCGAATCAAAAGGCCGCCGATCGGGCGAGCGTTTTGTGGACCGACCGCCTACGGTCGCGTATGCGCCTCGATCCAGCGACCACCGCCCTCGTCGTCGTCGACATGCAAAACGGCTTCTGTCACCCCGAGGGAACGCTGCACGCCCCGGGTAGCGAGGACGTGATCGAACCGGTCGTCGACCTCGTCGAGCGGGCGCGCGAGGCCGGCGTCCAGGTGATCTTCACGCGGGACGTCCACCCGCCCGAGCAGTTCGAGGAGAGCTACTACTACGACGAGTTCGAGCAGTGGGGCGAGCACGTCCTCGAGGGCTCGTGGGAGGCCGAACTCGTCGAGGAACTCCCCGTCGAGCCCGAAGACCACGTCGTCGAGAAACACACCTACGACGCCTTCTACAACACCGAACTCGAGGGGTGGCTGAACGCCCGCTGCATCCGCGACCTCGTCATCTGTGGCACCCTCGCGAACGTCTGCGTGCTCCACACCGGCGGCAGCGCCGGACTGCGGGACTTCCGCCCGATCCTGGTCGAGGACTGCATCGGATACGTCGACCCCGACCACCGCGAGTACGCCCTGGAACACGCCGAGTGGCTGTTCGGCGAGGTCGTCGAGAGCGACGCGCTCGCGTTCGATGGAGCGTAGTCCCCGCGGGGCGAGCGGGCCGACGCCCCCGTGCGGGCGCTCGAACGTCGTCTCGAGGAGTGGGGTTTTTGGCTCCGCCTTCGAACGGTCCACCGTGAACGTGTTCCGACGACCGACGAGCGTCCGGACGGACGATCCGCGATCACCGACACGGTCAGCCGCGACCCCCGGTGAGCGGAGGTGTCGCGAGTGAACGCCCGACGGCTCCGGGTCCTGTACGCGGGAGGGATCGCGCTCAACGCCATCGCGCTCGTCGCCGCGGCCGCGGAGGGAGCGACGCTGTACGCCGGGACGTTCGGGCTCGTGATCGTCTACCTGGGGGTCCGATACTGGATGGTTTCGAACGGCTAGCACTCCGTTCGATCCGATCGCGCTCGCCCTAGCCGTCCCGGAAGATCCGGTAAGAGCCCTGTCCCGTCGCGACGGCCTTCGTCTCGCCGTCGGGCGTCGTGCTCTCGACGGTGACCTCGCTGACCCCGACCGTCGAGCCCGCGCGGACGACCTCCGCCGTCGCCTCGAGGTCGCCCGTCGCCGGGCGGAGGTAGTTGACGTTCAGGTTGATCGTCGCGACGCCCGTCGAGAGCGGGGCCTCGAGCTGGGTCTGGATCGCGAACCCGCCGACGGTGTCGATCAGCGTCGCGGCGATCCCGCCGTGGATGTCGGGGCGCTGGTCGGGACCCGCGCTCGGCCGGATGTTCGTGAGCTTCTCGTCGTAGGGGATCGACAGCGTCATCGTTCCGTTGTCGACGTTCTCGACGCTGGTTCCGATCCAGGAGAGGAACTCGTGGTTCTCGTCGATGTAGCGCTGGAGGAACTGGCCGAGGTCGTCGATCTCCGCGGCCGAGTTCGGCGGCTCGTCGGTCATGTCACCTCGTGCACGTGCGACGCTCTTTACGGCTGCGTTTTTCGGGTTCTCCGGGTGCAGGGTGAGCGTTCATCCGGCTCGAGGGCGTCTCGAGGGTAATGAGCATCGCCTCGGCGGACGAGCGAGAGCGAGGCCGCGGTGGTCCGTATGAGTGACGAGTCCGACAAGGGGAACGACGGCCCCGAGTACGACGTCGACTTCCGTGCGCATCCAGAGGAGTACGAGATCGGTCGCGGCGAGGAGGGCGTGTTCAAGGTCGAGCCGTACAAGAGCGAACTGCTGCCGCTGTGGTCGTACGAAGACGAGGGGAGCGCTCGAGAGTCCGCAGAGGCGATCTATGAACGCTACGAACGGTACCGCGAGGACGGCGACTTTCCGGGGATGGACATGGCCCGGAAGTACCTCCAGATGGGGTACACGCGAGCGATGCGCTACGCGAAGTATCCCGGCGGGACGAAGTACGACGACGACGGGACCGAGCGCGAACCGGAACGGTGGGCCGACGAGGAGAAACGGGCGGCGGCGCTGGTCTTCGAGGAGTACTGGGAACGGGTTCGCGAGGACGGGGCCTACCGGGATGCCAGGGAACGTCACCGCGAACGACGGGAGTAGCGAACGAGTCCGAACTCCTGACTGCTAGGTTAACTCCCCTGGAGTCGTAGCTCCGGTTGCGATGAGTTCACTAGTACCGATGTTCATGATGCCGGGCGGCCCGGAGCTGCTCATCATTCTCTTCATCGCCGTGTTGCTGTTCGGGACGGCGAAGATCCCCGGACTCGCGCGCGCCGCCGGCGAGTCGATGGGCGAGTTCGAGAAGGGCCGCGTACAGGTCGAGCGGGAACTCGAGGAGATGCGAACCGCGGCTCGGGAGCGCGCGGAGGTCGAGTCGGAGGAGACCGAGCGAACCGCTGACTGAACCCGATTTTTCCCAAGACTCGCCGCGAGCGTCGGTGACCCGCTACGAGCGTCGACCGGGGCGAACGCGAACGCGGACCCACTGGCCGACCTCGAGTTCGTGGTCCGGGCGGATCAGCTTCGCGCCGAAGTCGCCGTCGCGGGCACAGAACAGCGAGAGCCCGGTGATCGGCTCGCCGTTCGCGGTGACGACCACGTCGTCCCAGTCTATCGTTCGTCCATCGAGGACGCCGAGTCGATCGCCGTTCAGTGAGACGGCCCCCGAGGACGACCTCGCGGGTCCGAGCAGCCCGCCACCCTCGTAGTGGGGGAGGCCGCCGTCGAGGACGCTTCCGGAGTCGGCGCCGACGCCGACGAACCGCGCTCCCGGCTCGGGGTGGGTCGGCGCGTTCAACACGGCGTAGGTCTCGCCCGTCGCGACGACCTCGCCGGTCCCGTCCCAGGCGAGCGGTTCGATCTCGACGCCGGGCTCGAGCGGGAGCGATCCCGACGCCCGGTACGGGTTCTGCTCCGACTCCCGAAACCCGACGTGGAGGTGGTTGTCGACCCACGGGGCGAAAAAGCCCGCGCGGACGAGGGTGCCAAGCGACTCTCCGGCCGCGATCCGATCCCCGGCCGAGACGGTCGGCTCGACGTGGAGGACGCGGGCCGTCAGCCCCGCGAGGTCGTCGGGACCGTCGCAGTCGATCACGATCAGGTGGTCGTGCTCGGGGGCGTACGGTTTCGGCGGCGCGCGGACGGTGCGGGTCTCGCGGACGACGCCGGAGACGGGGCTGGGCGCGGCGGTCGTCCGGCCGTCGCGCAGGGTCCCGGGGTACAGATCGACCGCGCAGCCGCCGTCGTGGGCGCGGTATGGCGAATTGTACAGCGAGAACCGCCGGTAGCGGGCGAGCACCGCGTCGGGGAGGGTGACGGCCATCGGTCGTCTGCGAGTCGGCAGCGGGAGCGTTTAGACCCATCGACCCGAACGTCGGGGCATGCGCGTGTTTCGGGGCCGAGCGGGGACGATCGAAGCCGACCGCGAGGTGAGCGAGCGGCTCCTCGAGGGCGCCGCGGACGGCGACCCTGCCGTTCGCGTCTGGACGCCGCACCGACAGGTCGCCTTCGGCCGTCGTGATAGCCGACTCGAGGGGTACGACCGCGCTCGCGAGGCCGCCAGCGAACGCGGGTTTCCTCCGGTCGAGCGCAGCGTGGGCGGACGGGCGGTCGCGTACGACGGCGAGACGACGCTGGCCTTTGCCCGCGCCGAACCGATCGTGGACTTCCGTCGTGGCACCGACGAGCGCTACGAGCGACTGACCGCGGACGTGGCCCGCGCGCTGGAGGAGCTGGGGGTCGACCTCGAGCGCGGCGAGCCCGACGCCTCGTTCTGTCCGGGCGCACACTCCCTGTCGACGTCGGACGCCGGGCGGCTCCGGAAGGTCGCCGGGATCGCCCAGCGGGTTCGCCGGGACGCGGCGCTGGTCTCGGGGATCCTCGTGGTCGACAACCGCGAGGGGCTCGCGGCCGTCCTCGAGGCAGTCTACGGCGCGCTCGGAGTGGCGTTCGATCCCGATGGCGTCGGCAGCGTTGCCCGCGCCAGCGGCGAGGACGACCCGACGACGATCGCGCGGGCGATCGAGGAGGAACTGGTCGGTGATCGCAGGCCGGAGATCGTCGAGGTAACGGCGTGATCGCGCCCCGGGGCCGCGGCTCGTCTAGGGCTCGCAGGCGTCGGGGTCGAACGCCCCCTCGAGCGCGATCGAGTGGTTGTCGTAGTAGGCGTAGAGGTTCTTCGGGGCCGTGTAGCGGCCGCCGTAGTAGCCGACGGGGCCCGTCGTTTCGATCGCGTTGTTCTCCCGGTCGGTCGTGAACTGGAAGTTCTCGCGCTCGTAGATCGGGTCGCCGTCGAGCCAGTAGCGGACGACGCCGTCGGCGTTCGGTGTGCCCCCGCTGACCGTGTTCACGCGGACGTAGTACTCGAACTCGTACCACCGGCCCGGGACGATCCTGGGGGTCGCGAGCGCAGTCGGTTCGCCGTCGACGATGTAGTCCTGGTCGCCGTACGCGCCCTAGCCCTCGCCCATGTGGTACGTGTTCGAGAGGAGGTGGTACGGCCCCTCGGGGTCGGTGCCTCGAGTGGTGATGTACATTCGGTTGCTCCAGCCGTTGGTGCCGTCGGGCGTGCCCCCGCCCGCGCTTTCGGTTCCGCTGGCGATCGCGCAGTTCCAGAGCCGGCAGTTCGCCAGCCGTCGCCCCGACATCGACCACCCGGTGTTGAGCGCGAAGTCGACGCGACCGTTGAGTTCGAGCAGGCCGTCCTCGAAGTCGTAGTGGGTGCTCACGCCCCAGCTGTCGCCTTCCCTGATCCGCAACTGCAGGGCCCGATCGCCGGAGGCCGTCGGGCTGGCGACGAGCGTGAGGTTGTCGTCGTCGCCGTTCGAGACCCGGTAGAGATCGGGCCAGTCGTCGACCGCATCGTAGTCGAGGTGCAGTACCTCCTCGGGTTCGCTACAGGCCGCCGCGGCGCGGTCGACGCCGACGCCCGCGAGCCCGAACAGTCCCCCGGCGCCCAGCGCCCCGGCGCGGAGCGTTCGCCGGCGGGAGATCCGGGGACCGCCCGTCCCGTCGCTGGTCTCGCGTTCGTCGCGTCGTTTGCCCGCGGAATCGCCTGTCTCCGAATCGTTCGTCGTCATTTTGATTTATATCTGACATATCACTCGTCAAAGTATCGTTCCGATTACCGGTCAGCTCGAGAGAGTACGGACCGCCTGTCGCGCCGTCTCGCCTCGAGAACGATCGGGAGACGAGTCCGCCGAGGCGGCCACCGCGAGGACGTCGTCAGCGTAGCGTCGGGTCGTAGTTTTCGCGGGTTTCGCGCGCCAAAGTTGTCCGATACTCGACCGCACGGACCGTTTCTCTCGGCGAAACTGACGCCGGCCCAGGGGTCCGGAGGGTCGCAGCAACGTTTTTCTCGGTCGGCGGTGGGGAACTCCAGTATGGCGCGACTCGCGGAGGGAGTCCGATGAGCGACGAACCGAACCCGACGACGACCCCCGGGTGGGAGGAGTTGATCGCCGACGCGGGCGAGGTCGCCGCGGAGTACCGCGAGCGCGGCTGGGAGGTGCTCGTCCTCGAGCCGATCGACGTGACCCCGGTCGAGCGCGGGGATCGGTCGGGACTCGACGTTACGATCACGGAGTCAGTGTACGTGCGCCTCGAGGATATCGTTGCCGACGAGGCGGTGGCGGTCGGGGACGCGGAGGTGTACTACCGGCCGTCCGAGGGCGGCGATCGGCGGTTCGCGCTGATCGTCGAGCGCGACGAGCGAAGCGAAACCGCGGTCGTCGTTCCCGTCGCGTACGCCTTCCCGGAGGCCCGCGACGTCTTCGAGCGCGCGCTGCGTGAGTCGGATTTTCGGATCCACGTCCGTCCCGAGGACGCCGCCGAGTGGATCGTCTTCTCCCACGGCGATCCGTCGCTGTTCCTCGAGGAACGGGATCGTCGGGCCTGGGACGTCGACTGAGCTACTCCGCGTCGGCGTCGGTCTCCCGCTCCCGGAGCTCCTCACTCGCCTCCCGAACCTCCCGCATCACCGTCGAGATCCGCTCCTCGGCCTCGAGTTCCTCCTCGACGGCCAGGTCGACGCCCTCGACCTCGAGCAGGAACTTCGCGACCTCCGTGGACTCGTACATCACGTCGTCGAGCTCCTCGGCGGTGAAGAAGTCACACATCGCGCCGTAGAGGAAGGTCGCGCCCGCCATCCGGACCTTCTCCTCGAAGGACGCGCGGGCCTGGTTGACCGCCTGGGGCGTGTAGGTGTCGGTCATAAACGGGACCAGTTCGGGGAGGTTCTCGCCGATCTTGGTCATCTCGACACCGGTCTCGGTCCGGAAGTCCGAACAGAGCCGTGCGATGGCCCACTCGCGGGCCGTGATGTACGTTCGGTCCCGCAGGAACTCGTTGACCCGCTCGTACTGGGCGCCGTCCATCTTCTTGAATCGGGCGTACTTCCGGACGTCGTCGGGCACGTCCGACTCCTCGGGCTCGGGATCCGGGACGTTCGGCATCGGGTCGTCGCCGCCGGAACCGTCGGCGTCTGCTGTGCCGCCGGCGTCGATCGAGTCCCGCTCGTCGCCATCGGGTTCGTCGGTCCGAGCGTCCCGGGCCTCGAGCCCGGCGTCCAGTCCGTCGTCGTCCATGGCCGCGTATTGCCAGCTACTCGGGATAAGCGTTGTTCTCGAGTCCCCTCGTAAACTCCGCTCGCATCCTCGGGAGTTCTATCGAATTTAAGTTCGTGAGGAATGTCCGATACGGTATGTCACAGACACCGGTCGTCGTCGAGGCAGTACGAACCCCGCAAGGGAAGGAGGACGGCGTCTTCGCGGACGTGCGCAGCGAGGACCTCTCGGTCCCGTTGATCGACGAAATCCTCGCCGAAACCGGCCTCTCGGGCGCGGAGGTCGACGACCTGATGTGGGGCTGTGCCCAGCAACGCGGCGAGCAGGGCAACAACCTGGCCCGCGTGATCGCGCTGCTGTCCGAACTGGGCGAGAGCGTCCCCGCGACGACGATCAACCGCTGGTGTGCCTCTTCGATGCAGGCGGTGATCTCGGCATCGGACGCGATCGCCGCGGGCAACCGCGACGCCGTCATCGCCGGCGGCGTCGAGAACATGTCTCGCGTGGCGATGGGCGAGAACACCCACAACGTCCACCCGCAGATGGCCGAGCTGTACAATATCGGCGAGCTCCAGATGGGGATGACCGCCGAGAAGGTCGCCGAGGAGTACGGCGTCAGCCGCGAACAGCAGGACGAGTACGCCGCCCGGAGCCAGCAGCGCGCGACCGAGGCGACCGAAGAAGGACGGTTCGACGACGAGATCGTCCCCGTCGAGACGGAGGATGGCACCGTCGACGAGGACGAGGGGATCCGACCGGGGACGACGGCCGAAAAGCTCGCTGAACTCCCCACGGTGTTCAAATCCGACGGCACCGTCACGCCCGGTAACGCCTCCCAGATCTCCGACGGCGCCTCCGCCCTGCTGATCACCAGCGAGGCCTTCGCCGAGGAACACGACCTCGAGATTCTCGCCGAGGCCGGCCAGAACAACGTCGCCGGCGTCGACCCCACGGTGATGGGGATCGGACCCGTGCCCGCGACCCGCGGCCTGCTCGAGCGCAACGGCCGCGAGATCGAGGACTACGATCTGGTCGAACTCAACGAGGCCTTCGCCAGCCAGTCGATCTACTCCCGCGACGAGCTCGGGATCGACCCCGAGAAGTTCAACGTCAACGGCGGCGCGATCGCGATCGGCCACCCGCTGGGGGCCTCCGGCGCACGCCTGCCCGTCACGCTGATTCACGAACTCCGGAAGCGCGGCGGCGGGCGAGGTCTGGCGACGCTGTGTGTCGGCTTCGGCCAGGGTGCGGCGATCGAGTTCGAGGTCAACTGAGGCGCTCAATCTGGGCCTTTTGGTCCAGATTTTGCGAGGGGGGCTCGCTGTGCGAGCGCCCGAGACAAAAGGTGGTCGCGCCAGGGCGCGGCGATCGAGTTCGAGGTCGAGTGAGACGAGTTCCGGGCCCGCGATTTAGTAGCCTCGAGCCGTAGGCGGCGTATGAGCACCATCCTGCTGGCGGCGATCGTCGGCATCCCGTTCGCCTGGCACCTGGGGATCACCGCGTTCGTCTACTACGACGCGGGACGGGTCGGGCTCGAGCCGGCCGGAAAGTGGGCCGCGATCGCGTTCGCGATCCCGCTTTTCGGATTCTTCATCTACCTGTTCGAGCGCAGCGAGCTCGACTACGAGCCCGAAAGCGACCCCTACAGGGACAACAACTTCAATATCCACCCCTCGAGGGCCGACGACGCGCCGCTTCCCTCGCGGGGAGACGATCGGATGGGGCCGGACGATCTCGAGGATCCGAACGGGTCGGGCTCCGAGGGCGAGCGGTAGCCGACCGCAGTCAGAACGCCAGCGTCTTGACGACGACGGGAACGCTTCGGTGGCCCGCGATCGGCGCGCCGACGTCGAGGTAGTCGCCCCCGTGGGGACGGAGCTCGTCGAGAACGGCCAGGGGACGATCAGTTCGCCGACGGAGGAGCTGCCCCAGCGCCTTCGCGCAGTTCTGTCGGGTCACGACGAGGACCGGAAGCGACGGCGGGAGCGGATCGACGGCCCCTGTGAGGGCGTCTGCGAGCGCGCCCAGACGTTCGTACTCGAGCGGGCCGACGTCGGCGATCGTGAGGGCGACGGCGTCGAGGTCGGCGAGGTCGTGGAGTTCCCGGAGCCGCGCGACCGCCGACTCGAGCGGTTCGCGAAGGGCCCGTTCCTCGCGGCCCGCGAGGTCGCCGGCGTCGGCGACCGGGACGTTCCGGAGCGGGAACAGGTCGGGCTCGATCGAGATCGTTCGCCCGCTGAGCGTCGTCGACTCGGTTCCGGCGCCGACGGCGGTCGCCCGCAGATCCTCGTGGGGCTCGCGAACGGGCCAGGATCGCACCCGCTCGTGATCGCGGAGCGCGGCGGCGAGTAGCTCCCCGAGATCCCCGTAGGCGAACGGCTCGGCCGATGGCGAGTCGACGAGCCGACCGACCCCGCCGCTGAAGACGACGCCGTCGAGGGAAACGGGCTCGGACGGGAGCTCGCCGATCGCCAGCTCGCGCGTGAGGGGGTCGAACGGCGGCCCCTCGAACAGGTCGACGACTCGGTCGGCCATCGCCGCAGCGAGCGCGGCGAGCGGTTCGTCGTCGGGTTCGTCGCCGACCTCGAGTGAAAGCTCGAGCGCGTCCGCGAGCAGCCGTGCGGGCGGAGAGACCGACTCGACGCGTCCGTCCTCGTCGAATCGGACGAGTCGGCCGCCGACGTCGAGACAGCGCGTCTCTCCGACCGGTACCCCGCCCCGCCCGCGCCCGTCGCCCGATCGCCCCTCGAAGATCGCGACGTTGGTCGTCCCGCCGCCGACGTCGACGTTGGCGACGGTCTCGCCTCGCTCGGCGGCGCGAGTCGCGGCGCCGGAACCGCGGCCGGCGAGGACGGCCTCGAGTTCGGCGCCGGCCGTCGCCGCGACGAACCGTCCCGCGTCGGCGGCGATCCGGTGGACGAGCGGTTCGGCGTTCTCCCGGCGGGCGGTCTCACCCGTGACGATCACGGCTCCGGTGTCGACGGCGGCGGGATCGACGCCCGCCGCCTCGAGGTCACCCGCGACGAGCGCGGCGACCGCCTCGACGTCGATCGTCTCGGGATCGACCAGCGGCGTCTCGCGGACCGGTCCCCGAAAGGCGATCTCGCGGTCGGCGATCTCGGGGCTCGCGGCCCCGCCGGGCGACGTCTCGACACGCAGGCGGCTGACGACCGTGTGCGTCGTCGTCGTTCCGACGTCGACCCCGACGCTGGTCAGCCGTTCCGAGCGGTCGGTCACGGCCGATCAGGACTCCCTGAACTCGCGGTCGTCCTCGCGGAGGTCGATCCCGCTGGCCTCGGCCGCGAGGGTCTCCTCGATCAGGTCGACGAGCTCGGCGCCGGCCTCGACCGGGGGGAGCCCGCCGTCGTGGACGTTCGAGACGACCGACTTCCTCGAGGTCGCCGTCCCGCGCTCGGGGCCGTAGACGAGGTACGCGCTCAGGCTCTCGGCGCTGCCGAGCCCGGGGCGCTCGCCGATGAGGATCACACAGCAGTCGGCCCCGAGCTCCTCGCCGATCGCGTCCATCACGTCGACGCGGCCGAACTCGACGAAGACGGGCGTGCCGACCGAGATCCCACGCTCGGCGAGCCCGTCCCGGAGAATCGGCAGTAGCTCCGGGATGTTCGCCTCGACGGCCGTCGAGGAGAGCCCGTCGCTGACGACCAGCTGGACCTCGGGTTCGGGATCGCACTCCTCGAGTAGTCGCTCGCGACTCGCCGCGTCGAGCTCCCGGCCGAGATCCGGTCGTGCGAGGTACTGGTCCGCGTCGGCGACGTTCGTCCGGAGGGCGACGAGGTCGAGGTCCGCGAGCAGTTCGTCGTCCACCCGGGAGCGGACCGCATCGCGGGCGACCGCGTGGTCGGCCCGGAACGCCAGCAGCGAGTCGGTGGTCGGTCGCGGGCCGGTGCGACCGACGCCCAGGCGGGTCGGCGTTCGGTCGGCGATTCGCCGGAGCGCCTCCTCGTCCGCGATTGCACGGTCGGTCTCGACGTCGGCTTTCGCGTCGCGGTCGGCGGTCGGTTCGGGTCCGTCGGCGTCGGGGTCAGAGTCGGATGCCATGATCACGTGAAGATCGTCGGATCGCCCGCGCGGTCGGTGAGCCGCCCCTCGCGCCAGAGGTCCATCTCCTCGAGCCACTCGCGGAAGGCGGGCGCTGGGTCGCGGTCGAACAGCTCCCGGAGGGCGGGGGCGTCGTGGTAGCTGTTGGACTGGTAGTTCAGCATGACGTCGTCGCCCATCGGAACCGTGATGAAGTAGTTCGCTCCCGCCGCCGCGAGCAACACGGCGAGGTTCTCGATGTCGTTCTGGTCGGCCTGCATGTGGTTCGTGTAACAGGCGTCGATCCCCATCGGGATCCCGTGGAGCTGGCCCATGAACACGTCCTCGAGGCCGGCGCGGATCACCTGGCGCCCGTCGTAGAGGTACTCCGGGCCGATGAAGCCGACGACGGTGTTGACCAGGAACGGCTCGTACCGCTTCGCGAGCCCGTAGCAGCGGGCCTCGAGGGTGAGCTGGTCGACGCCCTCGTGGGCGTCGCCCGACAGCTCGGCGCCCTGGCCCGTCTCGAAGTACAGCACGTTCGGTCCCGAGGACGTACATCGACGCCGCGCGAGCTCGTGGGCCTCGTCGAGGAGGGCAACGTCGACGCCGAACTCGTCGTTGCCGGCCTCCGTGCCGGCGAGGCTCTGGAAGACGAGATCCGCGGGAGCGCCCTCGCGGATGGCGTCCATCTGGGTGGTGACGTGGGCGAGACAGCAGTTCTGGGTTGGCACGCCCCACTCCTCGATGAACTCGTGGGTCGCCTCGAGGATCCGCGTCGTCGTCTCGACGCCGTCCTGAACCGGATTCACGCCGATCACGGCGTCGCCGACGCCGTAGGACAATCCTTCTCGGGTCGCGTCGACGATGTTCGCGACGTCGTCAGCGGGGTCGTTGGGCTGCAGGCGAAAGGAGAGGGTTCCGCGCTCACCGACCGTCGTGTTACACCGCGCGGGCACTTCCATCCGTGAGGTGACCAGTGCCAGGTCGAGGTTCGACATGAGCTTCGTCACCGCGGCGATCATCTCGCTGGTGAGCCCGGGACGGATCGCCGCGATCTCTCGCTCGCCCGTGTCGGTGGCGACGAGGTACTCCCGCAGGTCGGCGACGGTCCACTCGCGGATCTCGTCGTAAACTGGCTCCCGAACCGATTCCTGGATGACCCGGGTAACCTCGTCCTCGTCGGCGGGGACGACGGGGTTCTCCCGGAGCGTCTCGAGTCGCATCCCCGCCAGCGCCCGCTTGGCGGCGACTCGCTCGGCGTCCGAGTCGGCCGCGACTCCGGCCAGCTCGTCGCCGGTCTTGGGTTCGTTCGCCTTGGCCAGTACCTCGACGACGGAGTCGAAGCGATCCCCCGCGTCGGGCGTGGTGGTTTTGACTGCCATCTCCCGTCCGACGGTAGGGCGGGGAGAACCTTCACCGTTCGTCAAATGTTACCAAACCACGGTTGCTGGAATGAAAGCGACGGCGCGTTCGGCGCTCGACGATAGCCACGGTTTTCTTCGACGAACCGACAGCGGTGGTATGAAACGAACGACGGTCTGGACGATCGCGATCTTCCTGTTCGTCCTCGGAGATGCGATGGCGATGCAGGCCAGGGGGCCGATCCTCTCGAGTCTGGAGGCGACGTTCGGGGTTTCCGAGAGCGCGCTCGGGCTGGTGGCGCCGGCCGGTACCGCGGGCTTCGCCGTCGCCGCCGTCGCGACGGGACTGCTCGCCGGACGGCTTCGAATGCGCTGGACGCTGTTCGCGGGCGTCGCCGGCGTCATCTGCGCGCTTGTCGCGATGGCGGCCGCGCCCGTCTACGCCCTCTTCCTGCTCGCGTTGCTGGCCCAGGGCGGCGCCGCGGGCGTCTTTCGCGGCGTCGATCGGGCGGCCCTGAGCCACATCCACTCGGCCCGCCGCGGGCGGGTGTACATCGCCTACGCGCTCGCCTGGGCCGTCGGCGCCGTACTCGGACCACAGCTCGTCAGCGTCGTCGTCGCAGTCGCCGACTGGCGGGTCGTCTTCCTCGCGCTCGCCGCGATCTTCCTCCCGGTCGCGGCCGTCGCCGCTCGGACCGAACTCCCCTCGATGGCGGCCGAACGATCGATCTCGATCGCGGCGCTTCGGGAGCTGCTGGGCCGGCCAGCCGTCGTCGGCGCCGCCGTCGGGATCCTGCTTACGGGGGCCGTCGAGGGGATCGTCTTCACCTGGCTCGCCTACTACGCCGAGGGGTTCTACGAGACCGGAACGGCGAACCTGCTGCTGTCGACGTACCTGCTGGCGTACGTCCCCGCTCGAGCGGGCTACACGCTGGTCGTCGAGCGGGTTCCCTACCTCGCCTTGCTGTTCGGGACCTCCGCGCTCGCGATCCCCGCGCTCGCGGCGGCGTTCTCCGGAGTCACCGGCCCCGCGCTGTTCGCGGCGGTCTTCGTCGCCGGCGCCGCGCTCTCGAGCGGGTTCCCGGCGCTGTCGGCGTACGCCGTCGAGGCCGCCCCCGAGTACAGCGGCCCGATCAACGCCGTGACGACGGGCGCGACCTACGCCGGGATCGCGACCGCACCCGCCGTCGTCGGCGTCCTCGCGGAGGCGTACGGCCTCGGCCGGGCGCTGTGGCTCACGGTCGCGATCGCGGGCGCGCTGGCGGCGACGATCGCGGCGACGTGGCTGTGGACGGGGACTCCGAGGGCGCCGACCGTCGACGCCAGCGCGTGAGAGAACGGGAAAAGCGGACGGCGACTCAGTCGTCGGCCGGGACAGCGCTCAGCTGGTCGTCGGCGACCGTCCCGTCGTCGTTCCAGCCCCGCACCTCGTAGTACTCCGAGAGCGCGGCGTCGAAGTCGGGCAGCTCGTACGGCAGCGCGTCGTCGGCGCGGTCGAAGCCGCGCTGGTTGTTGAAGTGCCGTTCGAGGGAGACGACCGCCCCGCCGATCTCGAGTAGTTCCTCGTAGTCGGCGTCGAGCAGGGTCGACAGGCGGTCCTCGTCGACGAAATCGCGCGAGAACTTACAGAGGACGGCGCTGTCCTTGATCGCGTTGACGTTCTCGAGCTCGACGACCTTCGGGGGTTTGTCCTCGAGGCCCTCCTTCTCGAAGGCCCGCTCGGAGTCGACCAGCGGGTACTCGTAGGGGTAGAACTCGGCGTACATGTGGTCGGCGCCGCGGTTCGAGGTGGCGAAGGCCAGCCCCTGCCCGTTCAGTGCCCGCCCGTCGTGGGCGGGGAACTCGAGGCCCTTGACCGACCAGTTCTCGACGCCGAGGTCGTCGTGGACGCGGTCGACTCCCTCGGCGAGGTCGTCGCCGACGCCCTCGCGGTAGGCGATTTTCTCGACGAGGTCGTGGATCAGGTCGGCGTTGCCGAACTCCGCCTCGCTGGCGAGGTAGGCCGCGACGGTATCACCACAGGAGATCGTGTCCAGTCCGAGCTCGTCGCAGAGCTTGTTCGACTGCATGACGTCGACGATGTCGTCGACCCCCGAGTTCGGCCCGAACGCCATCACGGTCTCGTACTCCGGCCCCTCGGTCTCGAGGCCCGACTCCTCGTCTCTGGTGGGGAGCTTGCAGGCGAACGCACACGCCGAGCAGGTTCCCTTCTTGTACTTCTTCTCCTCGACGCGGTCGCCGCTGACGCCCTCGGCACCCTCGAAGGACAGCTCCGAGAAGTACCGCGTCGGCAGCGCCTCGACCGTGTTCGCGAACTCGGTCATCGAGGAGGTCCCCTGCCGTTTCATGATGTGATCCGACTGGGCGGCCTCGCCGTGGACCTCCATCTGCAGCGGCGGGATCTCGACCTCGTGGGTCGAGTCGCCGTCGAAGGTGATCGCCTTGACGTTCTTCGATCCCAGGACCGCGCCCAGTCCGCCGCGGCCGAACGCCCGCTCCTCCGAGGTCATGATCGAGGCGAACCGGACCTCGTTCTCGCCGGCGGGGCCGACGACGACGGTGTGTTCCGATTCGAGGCCGTGCTCGTCCTCGATGTACTCGCAGGTCTCGGGGACGGTCGCCTCCTCGAGGTCCGGCACCGCCTCGAACTCGACGCGCGGGCGAGACTCCGTCTCGCTGCCCGACGAGTGTGACTCGTCGACCCCGTCGGTGACGTGGACGATCACGAGTTCGTCGCTGGCGCCGGTTACCTCGACGGCGCTGTAGCCCGTTCCCGCGAAGTTCCGCGAGAGAAAGCCGCCGGCGTTCGAGGAGAGCAGCCCGTCGGTCAGCGGCGAAACGGCGGTCGCCGACATCCGCCCCGTGAAGCTCATCGTCGAGTGCTGGAGCGGCCCCGTCGCGAAGTAGAGCCGATTGTCCGCCCCGAGCGGGTCGGCGTCGAACGGGATGCGGTCGTGGGCCAGCTTCGTCCCGAGCGCGCGCCCGCCGATGAACGACTCGAGGACGTCGTCGACGTCCTCGGTCGACGAGGTGCGTTCCTCGAGGTCGATCGAACACAGCGGTCCGCGAACGTGGTTCATACTGTGTACGGTATTATCGATCCCCATAAAACAGTTACTGTATACGGCATTATCGATGCTCTCGGGGTAGTTCCGCTTCGTCCTCGAGGGCGAGGTTCGGCCGGGACGGCCGGCGACGATAACCGGAACTGAGCGTCACTGCCCACCCATCGCCGGGCTGCACTGCGATCGGTGTGTGGATGGTTCAGTTCCGACGATAGCCGTCCAGGGAGGCGTCGGCGGGGAGGTGAAGTTCGTCGTCGAGGACGACCTGCAGGCGATCCGTCGCGAACAGGCGATCGATCTGGTCGTGCGTGAACGTGCCGTCGCAGTCCTCGCCGACGAAGGTTACCCGTTCGGAGGTGCGTTCGACGACGGTCGCGAGCGCGCTGCCGGTTCGGTAGTGATATCTGATCGTCGTTCCGAGGCGGAGGGTCTCCGCGGTGAGGGCGAGCGATCGTCCGTGTGGAACCATATCCGTTCCAGGCGTGCTGTCGATATAATTCTTGTGTACTATTGATTGTAATTATATTGGCTACCGGGACGTCATCCGACAGTCGCGCTCTCTCCCCCGGAAGTACCGCGTACACTGTCCTCACAGAACCCATCAGAAATAACTACAGTCCCCGTCTCGGAGTGCTGTTCGACCGTAGTCAGCCGAACAGACCGATTCCGAACTCGCCGCTCGCGTTGCTCGAGCCGTTGGTCGCGCTCGGTCCGCTCTCGTTTTCGCCGTCGTCGGAGGCGTTCGGTTCGGATTCGTTCTCGGGATCGGTCACGGTCTCGTTCTCACCGTCCGTCCCGTTCTCGACGTTCGTCTCAGTTCCACTATCCGTCCTGTCACGCGAGTTGGATTCAGGACTCTCGTTTCCGTCGTTACCGCCGCCGTCACCGTTTCCGTCGGTGCTATCTCCGCTCTCGTCGTTTCCGTCCCCGTCCTCGTCGGCACCGCTTCCGTCTTCCGCGTCGACGGATCCGTCGCCCTCTCCGCCTTCGGAGTCGTTACCGTTTCCCGTATCGCCTCCGCTTTCGTCGTCGTTACTACCACCGTTTTCGCTGCTGTCGTCTCCGTTTCCCCCGTCGGTTTCGCTATCGGTGTCGGTACTGTCCCCGCTGCTACCGTTCGTATCATCGCCGTTCCCGTCACCACTCTCGTTACCGCCGTTCCCGTCGTCGCTGTTACTGCCGTCGTTATCACCGTTCCCGCTATCATCGCCGCTTCCAGAGTCGTCGCCGTTTCCGCCGTCGTCACCGTTTCCAGTATCGTTGCCGTTTCCGCTGCCGTCGACGTTCCCGTCGTCACTGTTGCTCTCGTTTCCGGAGTCCCCGTCTCCGGTATCGTTGTTGCCGTCGTCGTTTCCGCCGTCGTCGCCGTTTCCGCCGTCGTCACTTCCGCTATCGTCGCCGTTTCCGCCGTCGTCACCTCCGCTATCGTCGCCGTTTCCGCCGTCGTCACCTCCGCTATCGTCGCCGTTTCCGCTGTCATCCGGGTCGTCACCGTTCCCGTCGTCGCTGTTGCTTTCGTTTCCAGAGTCCTCGTCTCCGGTATTGTTGTTACCGTCGTCGCTGTCGTCGCCGTTTCCGCCGTCGTCACCGTCGTCGCTGTCGTCGCCGTTTCCGCCGTCGTCACCGTTTCCGCTGTCGTTGTCGTTTCCAGAGTCGTCGCCGTTTCCAGAGTCGTCGCCGTTTCCAGAGTCGTCACTTCCGCTATCGTCGCTCGAGTCGTCCTCGGACCCGTAGGACTCCTCGCCCGGATCCGTGATGACGAGTTCGTATGCCGCGGTGTCCTCGCAGTTGTTGAGCGGGAAGGAGTAGACGGCGCGTTCACCCGGCTCGGGGCTGTCCTCCTCCCTGTAGAGGGCGGTCGCGAGCTCGGAGCCCTCGCCGTCGAAGATCCGGGCTTCCATGTCGATGGTAAACTCCCCGTCGGTCGTGTTCTCGAGCATGACGTGGACGTTGCACTCCTCGCCCGGCGGATCGGACGCCCAGGTGTAGGTGTGACGGCGGGCGACGAGCGAATTCTCGAGCGATTCGGAGATGAGGACCTCGCCGGGGATCGACTGGTCCTCGTACTGGTCTTGTTCCTCCTCGGACCCGTTGTCGTCCGTCGACTCGTTCCCCTCGGACTCGTTCCACTCCGGCGGACCATCGCCCCCTTTGGCCTGCTCGTCGTCCGAATCGTTCCCGTTCTCGCCGTCGGATTCGTCCCCGAGGGCGCCACACCCCGCGAGAATAGCCGAGATCGATACCCCCGCAGCCGTGCCGAACTCACGCCGATTGAGATCCATGTAACACTCCTCCTGACCGCTCACCGTCGGTTCGCTGACGATACATCTAATTCAGTTGTACCCTTCGGCGCTCCTCCGTGTTTAGCCCGTCGGATCGCCGAGGAAGCACTTGGTTCGCTGATACTATCGGGCGCGAACTATTTCTTCTGCAGGCACTGGCAACCGTCAGTGAGAGACCGGATCGAGACGATCGTCGCGGTCCTCGGCGTAGATCCGATCGATCCGATCCTCGAACCGCTCGAGGATGACGCGGCGTTTCTTCTTCATCGTCGGCGTCAGCATGTCGTTCTCCTCGGTGAACTCCCGCGGCACGAGTTCAAACCGCTTGATCGTCTCGTGGCTCTCGAAGTCCTCGTTGACCTCGGCGACCGTCTCGCCGACGTACTCCCGGACGCGGTCGTCGTCGCACACCGCCTGGGGGTCCTCGGGGAGGTCGATCCCCCGTTCGTCGGCCCACTCGCGGATGTGATCCGTGTTCGGAACCAGCAGGGCGCCGACGAACTTCTCGCCGTCGCCGACGACCAGACACTGTTCGACGACCTCGCTGGCCGCGAACGCGTCCTCGATCGGCCCCGGCGCGACGTTTTTCCCCGTCGAGAGGACGAGGATCTGCTTGACCCGATCGCGGAACTCGATGTAGTCGTCGGGCCGGAGGTGGACGATGTCGCCCGTTCGGAACCAGCGGCTGCCGTCCGCTTCGAAGAACGACTCCGCCGTGGCCCCCGGCTTGTTCCAGTAGCCCTCCGCGACGTTCGGCCCGCTGACCAGGAGTTCGCCGACCTCGCCGGGGTCGTCGAACGTCTCCTCGCCGGTCACCGACTCGTCGACCCGGACGTCGACGCCGGGCAACGACGGTCCGATCGTCCCGATCCGGGGCACCTCGGGCGGGTTGACCGAGACGACGGGGGCCGTCTCGGTGAGCCCGTACCCCTCGTAGATCGGCAGCCCCATCGCGTGGTACAGCGTGCAGAGTTCCTTCGAGAGGCTCCCGCCGCCGCTGATCAGGAGTTCGATCTCGCCGCCGAGCGCCTCGCGGACGCTCGAGAAGACCAGCCTGTCGGCCAGCGACTGCTTCGCGCTGAGGAGTGGGCCGGGATCGTCGGTCTCCTGGTACTCGACGCCGACGTCGGTCGCCCACTCGAAGATCCGCTGTTTCGTCCCCGACTCGCTGGCCTGCTCGCGGATCGTGTCGTAGATCTTCTCGTAGACGCGGGGAACGCTGGTCGCCGTATCCGGCTGGACGGTCCCGAAGTCCTCCTTGAGCGTGTCGGTGCTCTCCGCGTAGGCGACGCAGGCGCCGCTTGCAAACAGCAGAAAGTGGCCTGCAGTGCGTTCGAAGACGTGCGCCAGCGGCAGGTACGAGACCGACTGGACGGTCTCGTCGATCACCGGGAGTTCGTCGTCCTTGTCGGGGCGCGGTCCGTACCGCTTGCGGATCTGGTTGACGTTCGACCGGAAGTTCCGGTGGGTGAGCTCGACGCCCTTGGGCTGGCCCGTCGTCCCGCTCGTGTAGATGAGACTCGCGAGATCGTCCATCTCCGGGGCATCGAGCCACTCCTCGTAGGTCTCGAGGTCGAATGCGTCCTCGCCGCGGTCGTAGACGTCGGCCAGCGTCAGGACGTCGTCGTGGCCGTCGTACCCCTCGAGACGGTCCATCGAGACGATCACGTCGAGGTCGAGGTCGTCCTCGACCTCGAGAACGCGCTCGAGCAACGCCTCGTTCTCGACGACGACCGCGTCGGCGTCGGGATCCTCGAGCAGGTACCGGACCTGCTCGGGTGAGGAACCGGTGTAGACGGTCGTGACGACTGCACCCGCCGAGAGCAGCGCGAAGTCGGTCTGGGCCCACTCCATGCGCGTCTCGGCGAAGATGCCGACCCGATCGCCCGACTCGATGCCGAGCTCGCGAAAGCCCGCCGCGAGGTTGCGGACGACGGCTCGCATCTCGGTGTAGGAGATCGGCCGGAACGAGCCGGGGTCGGCGGGCTCGAGGACGGCGTCGGTCAGCGAGCGGTCGTAGATCCCGCCCTTGTACCGCTGGGCTGGCCGGTTGGGGTGGCGCTCGACGGCGTCGTCGAACAGCCGACCGAGCGTCGTTTCGCCGATGACCTCGTCCTCGTACTCCCGTTCGGCGTCCCGCCAGTGCATACCCGTCTACCAGTACCTCCCGATCGATAAAATGTGATGAAACTGAACGCATCTGTCACCCCGTTTATTCCTCGTCAGCGGCTCGACGACGGCGAAAACGGTCGGCTCCGGCAGTCAGTCCCGGTGATCCAGGTAGCCGAGGACGCCGCGGACGTTCATGCCGGCCTCGGCGCCGGCCTTGTGCTTGCCCCAGGTGTCGCCCAGATCCGACCTGGAGGCGAAGTGATCGACGACGGCGTCGTCGTCTTCGAGTTCCTCGCGTTTCTCCTCGACGTCGCCGACCCACTCCTCGAGGACGGTCGCGTACTCCTCGAGGGCCGCCTCGGCGTCGTCGCCGACGTAGCGCGGGCCGAAGTGAGCGTAACAGAGCACGTCGGGGTCGATCTCTTGGAGGGTCGCGACGTCCTCGAGGCAGCGCTCGAGGTGGAAGTTCGACGGCGGCGAGGTCTCGACGATCTCCTCGCGCTCGGGCACCCAGATCCCCGCGGCGTCGGCGGTAAAGACCGCGTCGTTCTCGGGATCCTCGAAGACGACCTGGTGGGGAGCGTGGCCGGGGGTCTCGTGAACCCGGAGTTCGTGGGTTCCAAGGTCGACGGCGTCGCCGTCCTCGATCTCGACGATGCGGTCCTCGGGAACCGGTTTCGGCTCGACGTAGTACTGCCACTGGTCGCCGACGGCGGCTTTCGTGCCCGCGACCAGTCGCGAGGGGTCCGCGAGGTGATCGGTGCCGATCGGGTGGACGTACACCTCCGCGTTGGGGCAGGCCTCCGCGAGGTAGCCCGCGCCGCCGGCGTGGTCGAGGTGGATGTGCGTCACCACGATGACCTCGAGCGCTTCGGGGGCGATGCCGATCTCCTCGAGGGCCGCGAGGGTCCGCTCGTAGTTCGTCCCGATCCCGGTGTCGACGATCGCGGGTCGATCGTCGTCGATAACGTAGACCGCGCCGTACCCGCTGGTCTCGTACATTCCCGTATCGACGTAGTAGAGGTCCGAACAGTCGCCGGCCGTGATCTGACGGACGTCACCGATTTCCATACCGGTAGGCCGTGGGCAGATAAAATAAAAGCTGGCGTCCCGGCCAGGCTACCGGTCGCGCTGATCCTTCCACTCGCCGATTCCCGACGGATCGAGGTGGACGTGGGCGTCGCCGACGTCCTCGAGTCCGCGGAGGCTCGCCACCAGTTCCGACTCGATGTCGTGCGCCCGCCGGAACGGCATGTCGCCGTCGACCTCGACGTGGACCTCGACCTCGAGGACGGGCCCGTCGTAGAAGACGGTGAGGTCGTGGATTCCCTCGACGGCGGGGTGGTCCCGGAGGATCTCGGTGATCGCCGCTCGCTTCGTCGGTCCCGGCGAGGCGCCGACGAGGTAGCCGACGTTCTCGCGGCCGATATCGACGCCCTGGTAGATGACCAGCAGGCTGACGAGCCCGCCGGCGATGGGATCGAGCAGCGGCTGGCCGAGCAGGACGCCGAAGACGCCGACGACCGCGGCCAGCGAGGTGTAGATGTCGTTCAGGCAGTCCGCGGCAAGTGCCTCGAGCGCGGTCGACTCGAGTCCCTCGTTGACGGCCTCGGTGTAGCGGTAGACGAGGTACATATCGACGATCGCGAACCCGAGCGCGCCGAGAAGCAGGAGACTGAACGAGACGTCGACGCCGTAGAGGATGCCCCGGACGGACTCGTACAGCAGGTTCAGTCCGAGGACGGCGATGACCGCGCCGACGAACAGCGCCGTCAGCGGTTCGATCCGTTCGTGGCCGTGGGGGTGGGTATCGTCCGGTTCGTCGAACGTGCTCCGTCCCCAGACGAGTACGACGAGGCTCGCGACGAGGTCCGCGACCGAGTGGGCCGCGTCGGCTACGAGCGCGACGCTACCGAAGGCCAGCCCCGCGGCGCCCTCGACGACGATCTTCACGACGTTGCCGAGGACGTTCGCCCACGACGCTCTCGCGAACCCGCCGCGTCCGTCGTCGACCATACGCCGTTTAGAGACAGTCTAAACTTGGGTCTTTTCCTTCTCGGTCACGAGCCCGGTTTCCGCAACCGTCATGTAGGTTGTGCGAGAACGATCCGTCGATCCGGGCGGTGAGGCCCATCAGCCATGACCGACCACCCGCTCGTCCGACTCGAGACGCTCGCGCTGATCGCGATCGGCGGTTTCGCCGGCGCGAACCTCCGGTTCTTTACGGCCGGTCTGTTCTCGGACGTACTCGCCGTCCTGCTCGTCAACGTCGTCGGGAGCTTCCTGCTCGGTTTCGTCGTCTACGAGGCCCAGTACGTCGGCGTCGTCGACCGGAAAGCGAGGCTGGTGTTTACGACCGGCTTTCTCTCCTCGCTGACGACCTACAGCACGTTCGCGGTTCAGACGGCCCTCGCCGCCCGGCCGTGGCTGCTCGTCGGTATCGTCGTCGCCAACTACGGACTCGGCTTTACCGGCGTGCTTGCGGGCCGAGAACTCGCCCGCAAGGTGCGCGACTGGCGACCCGCACCGACCGGCGGTGAGACGGCGTGATCGATCCTTCGGATCCGACGGCGCTTCTCGAGGTCGTCCACGCCCTCGAGCCCGTCCTCGAGGACGGCGCCCTCGAGTTCGAGCCCGCCCACCTCGTCGGCGTCGGCGGCGCGATCGGAGCGATGCTCCGGTACGCCGTCTACGAACGGCTCTCCGACGAGCGCTACCCGTGGCCGACGCTCGTCGTCAACGTCGTCGGCAGCTTCGTCCTCGGGGCGGTGACGTTCGCGGGTGCGGGCGAGTCAGTGATTCAGCTGGTCGGAATCGGCGTCTGCGGCTCGTTCACGACGTTCTCGTCGTTCTCGGTCGAGACGGTACAGCTCTACGAGCGCGGCGATCGCGGGCTCGCGGTCGCGAACGCCGTCGGCAACCTCGTGCTCTCGCTCGCGGCGATCGGACTCGCGTGGGTGGTCGCGAGCGCGGCGCTATGACGGTGCCGGACGGGACCGTCCGGGCGCCGTTTCGTTTCCGCGCTCTCCGCCGAAAGCGCATCTCGAGACCCGAGCGACGGCGTACCGTCCGCTCCGGTAAGTTTAACAAGAAACTGAGAAACGTACCGGTATGAGCGCACGGGAGGAGTTCTGGTCGATCTACCGCGAGGCGCTGCCGATCCTGCTGGTCGCCCTCGGCGGCGGGCTGTTCGCCGGGATCGTGCTCGAGGGGATGGTCGAGAGCGTCGAGCGATTCCCGGGACTGCTCGTAATGATCCCGGTCTTTCTCGCTACCCGGGGCAACGTCTATGGGGCGCTCGGCGGGCGGATCTCGAGCGGGCTCCACCAGGGGCTGATCGAGCCGACGTTCGAGCGCGACGAACGGCTCGTGAACGCGGTGGCCGCCTCCTTTATCAACGGGATCGGCATCTCGGTCGTGATCGGGATTCTCACCTGGCTCGCGTTGCTGATCCTGGGCTGGGAGGTCGCCGCGCTCTACGAGCTGGTCGCGATCATGCTGATCGCCGGCGTCCTCACCTCCGTCGTGCTCATCTTCGGACTGCTGGCGCTGATCTTCGCCGGGTTCGAGTCCGGCTACGATCCCGACAACCTCGTCGGCCCGATCGTGACGACCCTCGGCGACATCTTCGGGATGCTGTTCATGCTGTTCGCGATCGGCCTCGTGGAGGTGCTCGCCTGATGGACTCTCCCCGGGGCTCGCTCGGCTCCTGGGAGCTTCGCAGCATCGTCGGCAACATGTTCCCGCTGCTGGTCGTCCTCTGTGTGATCGTCCTCTGGGCCGGGATCACCCTCGAGGACGCCCAGGAGATGCTCGAGCAGTACGGCATCCTCGCGCTGATGGTTCCCACGATGGTCGACATGGGCGGGAACCTCGGCGCGATTCTCTCCTCGCGGCTCTCGACGCGGCTCCACCTCGGGACGACCGACTTCGACCCGCGAGACCGGGAGCTGTGGGCGAACGTCGGCGCGATCCTCGCGCTCGCGGCGACGATCTTCACGGCGCTGGCGTTCGGCGCCTACCTGCTCGGCGGCCTCGTCGGCTCGGCGCTCCCGCTGACGACGCTGCTGACGATCGCGCTGGTCAGCGGTCTGTCCGTCGCCGTCATCGCGGTCGTGTTCAGCTTCGCGACGACCTACGCGTCCTACCGACTGGGCGTCGATCCCGACGACACGACGATTCCGGTCGTCACGAACGTCGTCGACGTCTTCGGGATGGTCATCTTCATCGGCGTTTCCGCGCTCGTTCTCGGGTTCTGAGGGAACCGAGCTCCGCGCAGAGAGCGGACGGACCGAGAGGAGAGCCCGCGTGTGCCGTTCGTCCGTCGAGCGTCTGACTGAGCTTCAAGTGTCGGCGCGTGGGCAGTACGTACATGAGAGCCGAATCGATCCGCGACGAGCGAGACCGACGTCCCGTCCTCCGAGACGCGACGCGCCCGGGGGAGACGACGCGATGAGCTGGCTCGCGGGACTCCTTCCGACCCGAGAACGGCGGCGGACGACCGTCCCGTTCGCCCTCGCGGTCGTCGTCGTCGCCCTCGCCGCAGTGCTCTACCTCGAGCTCGTCGCGACGCTGCTCGCGTACGCCGGCTGACGTCCTACCGGACCGTCGCCACCGCGAGCTCCTCGAACGCCTCCGCGGCCGTCCGCGTCCCCTTCGAGATGAGGACGTCCCCCTCACGGATCTCCGCGTCGGCGTCGCCGACGAGCAGCCACCCCTCGTCGGGGCGCCGAATGGCGATCACGGACATCGTCGGCTCGGTCTCGGGGACGCCCGCGGCGATCGTCGTTCCGTCGAGGGCACTTCCCGACTCGACCTCGATGCGGGCAATGATCTCGTCGCTCTCCCCGACGGCCATCTCGACGACGGGGTGGACCTCGATCTCCCTGAACACCCCCTCGCTGAGGTCGAGCGCGGCGTCGCTGATGACCTCCGTGCTCGTCCCCAGCCGGATGAGCCCCCGCAGCGCGACCGGGTCGGGGGCGTCCCCGGCCGCCCGGAGCGTCCAAGCCTCGAACCGGGACTGCATCGCGTCGACCTCGACCTCGAGGTTTCGGACCTCCTCGGCGAGCCCCTCGCTGTCGAACAGGACGCTACTGTAGGCCAGATCGATCGCCAGCTCCGAGAGGTTTTTCATGTGAACGATCGTGTCCACGGCCCGCTCGAGGTCGTCGACGTCCGGCGTCTCGACCGCGGGACCCTCGTAGGGCGACCCCGTCAGCGTCTCGTACACTCCCTCGATCGCCGCGTCCGGACCGCGGAGGAAGGCGACGTCGTCAGGAGCGATTGTCGTCGTCGGCCCGGGGTTGAGCAGCCAGTCCTCGTCCCCGGCCCCGCCGGAGCCGGAGGGTTCGTCGGACGACAGCCGACGCCCGCCGCGCCGGAGCGCGATCACGCGAACGCCGGTCTCGGACTCGAGGTCGATATCCTGCAGGGTTCGATCGGCGTACGGGGAGTCCGCGTCGACGACGCCGCGGACCAGGACGCCCGCGGCCTCGGGCAGCGCCGCGCGCATCGCCTCGGGCAGTCCCATCTCCTCGAGGACGATCTTCGCGATGTCGCCGGCGGCGTCGCTGATCGTTCCCGTCGCCGCGACGATCCCCAGTACCGGCGCGAGCTGTTCGGCGTCGCCGGGGTTTCGCGAGGCCATCAACAGCCCCATTCGGGCGCGCATCTCGAGGACATCCATCCGCCGCTCGAGGCGAAGCACCTCCCGGGCGAGATCCTCGTTGCGGTGGAGGACGGCCGAGTAGGAGAGATCGATCAGCAGCTCCGCGGTATCTTTCATCTCCACGAGCACGTCCTTGACGCTGACGGGCTCGTACTCGATCGACACCGGCGACGGCTCGTCCCCGAACGGATCCATGTCCTAGTCCTCCGACCCCCGTCAAAAAAACGTTTCCCGCTACGGAGCCCCGGCTCGCGCGAGGCCGCCTTCCGACACGGTTTTGGACCGGCGCGGAGAACCCACGGCCAATGATCGATCGGACCCTCCTGCGCGAGGACCCCGACGCCGTCCGCGACGCGCTCGAGAACCGCGGTGCCGACGTCGACCTCGACGAGTTGATCGAGATCGACGAGCGCTGGCGGGAGCTGAAAGCCCGCGGCGACGAGTTGCGCCACGAGCGCAACCAGGTAACCGAGCGGATCGGGAAGCTGGTCGCCGAGGGGAAACAGGACGAGAAGGACGAGGCCATCGAGCAGTCCAAGGAGCTCAAATCCGAGATCGAGGACGTCGAGGATGAGGCGGCCGATCTCGGCCGCGAACTCCGGGAACGGATGCTCGAGGTCCCCCAGATTCCCGACGAGAGCGTCCCGCTCGGCCTCGACGAGCGACACAACGTCGAGGACCGACGCTGGGGGTTCGACGACCTGCGCGTCGACGCCGACGCGATCACCCCCCACTACGAACTCGGCGAGGAACTGGACATCATCGACGAGCAACGCGCCGCCAAGACCACGGGGTCGGGCTTTTACTTTCTGAAGGGCGACGGCGCCCGCCTCGAGCACGCGCTGATCCAGTTCATGATGGACGTCCACCGCGAGCAGGGGTACGTCGATCTGTTCCCGCCGGTTCCGGTCAAGAGTCAGTCGATGCGGGGCACCGGCCAGCTGCCGAAGTTCGCCGACGACGCCTACCGACTGGGCGGGAGCAACGAGGAGGCCTACGAGGACGACGACCTCTGGCTCTGTCCCACCGCCGAGGTCCCGGTGACCAACATGTACGCTGACGAGATCCTGCTCAAGGACGACCTTCCGCTCAAACACCAGGCCTACACACCCAACTTCCGGCGAGAGGCCGGCGAGCACGGTACCGAGACCCGCGGGATCGTCCGGGTCCACCAGTTCAACAAGGTCGAACTCGTCAACTTCGTCGAGCCCGAGGACAGCTACGACCGCCTCGAGGAACTGCTCGAGGAAGCCGAGGAGGTCCTGCGCCAACTCGAGCTTCCCTACCGGATCCTCGAGCTCTGTACCGGCGACCTGACCTTCGCCTCGGCGAAAACGTACGACATCGAGGTCTGGGCGCCCGGCGACGACATGGACGACGGCCCCGAGGAGGGTGGCCGCTGGCTCGAGGTCTCGAGCGCCTCGAACTTCGAGGACTTCCAGGCTCGACGCGCCGGGCTTCGCTACCGGCCCGAGCGCCACGAGTCGGCCGAGTACCTCCACACGCTCAACGCCTCGGGGCTCGCCCTGCCCCGCGTGATGGTGGCGATCCTCGAGTACCACCAGAACGAGGACGGCACCGTGACGATCCCCGAGGCGCTGCAGCCGTACATGGGCGGCCAGGAGGTCATCGAGGGCCACGAGAAGGTCGGCGAGGCCGCGTTAGGTGCGGGCGAGCGGGAGTGAGACGCGGCGATCGGTAGTCGTCGGCAGAGACCCGCCACCGCATCGAACGGCTCGACGCTGCGGTCCCGTCTTCCGGGTTGGTTCTAGCGCCGATTTCGTACTCGAGCGCCGGTGAGTCACGTCGAACGCCGTCGTCCGATCAGCGGGACCTTGCCGAACGTAGCGAACTTTCAGCGGGACACGAACGAACGCGTCGCTACGAATGGGGACGCGAAAGAAGAAAAAGAATCGAGAGAGCGAAGATCGGGGTCTAGATGTACTGGATGATCTCGGGCAGCTCGAGCTTCATGCCCTTTCGCTCGCGGATCTCCATGATCTTCTCGCGCTGGAGCGAGTCGGACATGACCTCGAAACCGGCGTTCTCGGTGTTCCACGACGCTCGACCCTCGGTCGCAGAGCGGATGTCGGAAGCGAACCCGATCATCTCGTCGACGGGTGCGATACCCTCGACGACCATGAGGTCACCCTCCTGGTACATGTCGTCGACGCGGCCTCGCCGACCCTGGATCTCGCCGGAGGCGGCGCCCATGTGGTCGTTGGGGACGTCGATGCGGACGTCCTGCATCGGCTCGAGCATCTTGATCCGCGCGTCGATCAGCGCGTTGTGGACGGCCTCACGGGTCGCGGGGATGACCTGCGCCGGACCGCGGTGGATGGTGTCCTCGTGGAGCCGAGCGTCGTGCAGGCGGATGAGCGCTCCCTGGACCGGCTCGTTGGCGAGCGGGCCGTTGTCGAGGGCCTCCTCGAGCCCCTCGATGAACAGCTCCATCGTCTCGTTCAGGTGCTGGATACCCTTCGTCTGGTCCAGCAGGATGTTCGAGCCGTGGATGTGCTCGACGTTCTGGGAGTCGTCCTTGTCCATGCCGGCGTCCTGCAGCGCCTCGCGGCGCTCCTGCTCGGGCATGTCCATCGAGGCCTCGCCCAGCTTGATCGTCTCGACGAGCTCGGTGCTCATCGGCTCGACGGAAATGTAGAAGCGGTTGTGGCGGTTCGGCGAGATCCCCTCGACCTCGCTGCTCTCCTGCTGTGGCTGCTCGCGGTAGACGACGATCGGTTCACCGGTGTGGACCGGGATCCCCTGGTTCTTCTCGATGCGCTGGGTGATGACCTCGAGGTGAAGCTCACCCTGCCCGGAGATCAGGTGCTCGCCGGTGTCCTCGTTGATCTCGATCTGGATCGTCGGGTCCTCCTTCGAGACCTGTCGCAGCGTCTCGATGAGCTTCGGCAGGTCGTCCATGTTCTGGGCCTCGACGGCCTTCGTGATGACCGGCTCGGAGATGTGCTCGATCGACTCGAACGGCGTCATCTCGACGCTCGAGACGGTCGAGCCGGCGATGGCGTCCTTGAGGCCGGTGACCGCGGCGATGTTCCCGGCGGGGACGCGCTCGACTTCCTCGCGCTCGCCACCCATGTAGATCCCGACCGACTGGATGCGGTTCTTGCCGGCGGTCCCGGAGACGTACAGCTCCTGGCCCTTCTCGAGGGATCCCGAGAAGACACGACCGGAAGCGATCTCACCCGCGTGGGGGTCCATCCCGATGTCGGTGACCATGAAGACGACCTCGCCGTCCTCGTCGACCAGTCGCATCCCCTCGGCGAGTTCGGTGTCGTCATCGCCGCGCCAGATGCGCGGGATACGGCGGGGCTGGGCGTCGACCGGGTTCGGGAAGTGTTCACAGACCATGTCGAGCACGACGTCCGACAGCGGGGTGCGCTCGTGGAGCTCCTGGCGCTTGTCCGAGCGCTCGAGTTCCATGATGTCGCCGAAGTCCATCCCGGTACGCTGCATCGACGGCATCGAGACGCCCCACTTGTACAGCGCGGAGCCGAAGCCGACGGTGCCGTCCTCGACGGAGACCGTCCAGTCCTCGATGTCGTCCATGTCCTCGGTCATGCCGCGGATGAGCTCGTTGACGTCGTTGATGACCGAGACGAGTCGACGCTGCATCTCCTCGGGCCCCTCCTGGAGCTCGGAGATGAGTCGGTCGACCTTGTTGATGAACAGGGTCGGCTTGACGCCCTCGCGCAGCGCCTGTCGCAGGACGGTTTCGGTCTGGGGCATCGCGCCCTCGACGGCGTCGACGACGACCAGCGCACCGTCGACGGCCCGCATCGCTCGGGTGACGTCGCCACCGAAGTCGACGTGGCCTGGCGTGTCGATGAGGTTGATGAGGTGGTTCGTCCCCTCGTACTCGTGGGTCATCGAAACGTTCGCCGCGTCGATGGTGATTCCCCGTTCCTGCTCGTCCTCCTCGGTGTCCATCGCGAGCTGCTCGCCGGCGGTCTCGTCGGAGATCATGCCGGCACCGGCGAGAAGGTTGTCGGAGAGGGTCGTTTTTCCGTGGTCGACGTGAGCGGCGATGGCGATGTTCCGGATGTTCTCCGGTTCGTCCATCAGCCGTTCACACTCTTGGACGATCTTCTTGCGTCGGCCCATATACCCCCCAATACCGGTAGCGGGGTCAAAAGGGTAGTGTTTCGTCGGCGGGAGGGATTCGGCGCGTATCCCGTTCTGGAGCGATGAAAGGCTATTTTGCGTGAGTGAATGGCACACAGTAATATCCCGTCCGATCGAGGACGACGGACGGGATTCTCGGCGGGCGTAAGAGCCATACAGTCACGGCCCGTGATACGGCTACACATGGACATCCGCGTGAACGGCTCGGGCCCGACCGCCCCTTTTCTCGGGGCCCGCGACCTGTTCGAAACCGAGTACGACCTCTCGCTGCCGGTAGACGTCGAACTGCGCGACGACCCCGACGTTCGCACCTGGGCCGGCCACTACGACGACCGACACGTCCTGAACATCTCTCGACAGGCCGCCTCGAGCGCGATGGCCCGCGAGCTCGCCCTCCACGAGTTCGCACACATGGCCAGATACGAGCAGGAACACCCCTCCCACACGCAGTCGACCGAAGAGGTCCTGTTTCTCGCGCTGGCCGGCAGGAGCGTGGAGCGTCGCAAACTATCGCACTGCTACCAGATCGCAAACCACATGAAGGATATCTACGCCGACGACATCACGCTCTCGGTCGGCCCCGGCGAGAAACTCCTCACGTTCCTTGAGTCGGGCCTCGCCGCGGCGGTCATCGATCGCCCCGAGCGCCAACCGAGCGCCGACCGAACGAGGCTCTCCGCGAGCGCCGATCCCGAAATCACGGCCGTTAACGCGGCGTTCGCCCTGGCGCTCGCGGAGCGACACGACCTCGTCGAGGCCGATCACCGGCTGTACGATCTCGCCCACGTCGCCACCGTCGACGCCCCGAGCGTTCCGTTCGAAGCGTTCAAACGCCGCTTCAGGGAACTCGCCAGGGACCCCGACTCGAGCAGCTACCGACAGGCCCTCGTTGACGCGACCCGAACCTACGTCGGCGAGAGCGGCTCCTCGTCCGAAGCGTAGCTTCGCGGTCGGCCTCAGTTACCCGAACGTTTAATGTTTTACACCACACCAGTACGGAACATACTTCGATGTCCTCCGAAACGGCGAATCGCGGACCGGACGACGCGTTTATCGAGGAGCTGTCTCGCCTGAAACGGCGCGGAGCGAGCGTCCTCGTCGTCGGGTCCGCTCGAGCGAGTCGGAACGCCGAGACCTGTCGCCGACTACTCGGACACGCCGCGGACCGCTCGCGCCGACGGGTACTGGTTTCGACGACCGGTCGGAGCGCACCGATCGAGCCCCTCACTGTCGAGAACCCGCCGAACAGCCATCGAATCATCACCCACGACGTCGACGTCCGAAGCGCCGGCACCGCGACCGCCCCCCGGACGACGGGGGCGTCGTCCGACGTTCCCTCGACGTCCACCGACACGCTCGCCGACCTCGGAGTCGAACTCTCGAGTGCGATCGAATCGTTCGAACGCGCCGCCGACGGACTCGAACCCTCGGAGCTTCGAATCGGCGTCGATTCGCTGCTCCCGCTGCTCGAGAAGTACGGCACCGAACGGACGTTCCGATTCATCCACCTGACGAACGGACGGACACGAACGGCCGACGGAATGATCCACTACCGATTTCCGGTGGGACGAGAACACGACGTGGCCGCGGTGTTGACACCGCTTTTCGACGTCGTCGTCGAGCTTCGGGTACACAACGGCGTTCGACAGGAGCGCTGGTCGCTCAAGGACGAATCGCTGTGCTCGGGCTGGATTCCGACGACACAACTGTAAGAGACGGGACTCCGATATGTCGACCGAGAACTCGCGACGTTCGACCATCGGCACTCGAGACAAAGTGACGGCTCCCACCAGATGAACCCGACGTTCGAGCCGACCGACGACGGACTCGAGATCATCGATCGAATCGAGCGGCACCGATATCGGCTCACGACCCACGACCCGGTTTCGATCGAACCTGTCGACTGCGATGAGATCCAGTATCCGGTCGACGCGGCGGTTCGGATCACGACGGACACGCTTACGCTTCCGACGACGCACTACGTTTACGTTCGCGATAAGACCGGATCGATGGTCGCCGAAGCGAAGCCAGACGAGCAAATTTTCTTAGCCGACGGAGAGTATACGCTCGATCTCTCGGTGCCGATGAAGGTATACGCTCGCGTGGATAGCTCCGTCCGAGTATACTCTGACGCCGAACGAACGCATATCGAATTGAACGATTCGTCCTCGGTGATACTCGGCGCACGCTCCTATCATACTCGTCCTGCACACACGGTTACGACTACAGCGAAACCGAGCGACCTAATGCGAGCCGTGTCGACCTTCGGGTCGGTACTGAAAACGACGACCGCGGAACGATCGTATCCAACTCTACGCGGACACCCTCCTGTTATCGAGTTGGGGGACGAATTACGGGTACCCGATGAGCTCTCATCTCCGAAGACTGGTATCAGGATCGGGGTTCCACGGGAGCTCGACAAAATATTCGTTGCTGCTCCGTTAGCATACTATCTTGGGGCGACCGTTGTACCGGATACTCAACCACGTCTGGTAACTGATCACGGATATACCCGTTCGCTTACCGGATCGGAGGGGTTCGAGACGACCGTCAAACGAACACTCAATCAACTGTTCTTTCTCGATACTGTTGTACGAACCGAGGGGATGACTCCACTTCCGCTGGAAAAACGAACAGAGGTAGAGCCCCTGCTCGATCATAGTGTACAAAGCTTGTACGAACAGCCGCTAGCTGAGCGGGTACAGAACTATCTAAACGTCCACTACTCGGAATTGAAACCGTCGATACCAGATTGGCAGTTCGAAGTACATCTCGATTCGACGCCAGATATGGCCGAGTTTTTACCGTTCATTTCCAGTGATCTCGCTGCGGTCAAGATAAGGAAGCGAAGAAAAGAACCACCTACTGTTTCGAAAGAAGCGCAAACGATTGCAGATTTCACCCGGGGTAATCCAATCGAAAACACCGACCCAGTTCCTACTACCGACCCGGAATCAGTTCGGAACAACGCATCGAGATCTCCAGTGGTACGACAGTTGTGGAACCGTTCTAAGGGACAGGACATAGCCAGTACGACACCACTGTCGGCTTTCCAAAACAGTATCGGCCGAACACCACACGATGATCCGATCGATATTGACGTCGTGTGTAATGATATCGAAATGAGCGAGGAATCAGAGTTCGTTAACGATACCTACGGAGAACACGATGAGTTGCCGTTCGATGTAACGGTTTATCGCCGTATCTCTACTACCGAATTCAAGGATATATTGGCGACGAAAAGCGATTTCTTACACTACATCGGCCATATCGACGATAAGGGTTTCCAATGTTCAGATGGTAAATTAAATGGAAAGGATGTCAAAAAGTCAAATATAAAGGCGTTCTTTCTAAACGCTTGTCAATCGCATACGCAGGGTCTATACTTAATCGAAGCCGGAAGCATCGGCGGAATCGTAACTCTTGGTAACGTCATCAACAGTGGAGCGATCGAGGTCGGTAGAGGGGTTGCGAAACTCCTGAACCAGGGATTTCCACTGTACGGTGCACTAGATATTGTTAAGAACGAAACGGTAGTGGGGCAACAGTACTATATGGTGGGTGATGGAAGAACCACAATAGCCCAGTCTGACCTCGAAGTCCCCAACCTATGTAGCATAAAAAAGACTAACAGTGAATGTTTGATAGATATTACTACATACGATTCAGTGCAAGCCGAAAAAGGTACGATGAGCATACCTCATCTATCCCCGATTGACGGATACTATGTTGTCCCCGGAACAACGGGACAAATACCGGTGGAACGGTCTCAACTCGAAGAATTCTTAGATCAGGGCCGATTTCCGATAGTAGTCGACGAAGACGTGTACTGGAGCGACGACGTAACGGTCGATTCGTTGTGGTAATTACGGCCCAGTGTAGGTCGAGTGGTTTGCCGCCACGGTACCAGCCTGCGAGATAGCCAGCAGCATCGTGAACAGCACGCCGATCATTCGAGGGTGATTCGTTAGGTGTTGGGTTAGGTCCGTCATGCTACGTATAGCATATCGTGCCCGATTGTAATGAATTTATTTTAATATAACACACATAGAATTCATAGATATATATCCTATTTTGAAGTGCTAAAAGATAAGATTAATATAAATAAGAAGAGTCGCAGAACGTATAATACACAATGGCTCGTTGGGAGACGGTAATGGAATCGCCCCGATCCGGTATCTCATCGACGGGAGATCCAGTCATTAAATCCACAGGAGATGGGATCGCGATCGTCGATCCCATCGAGCGCAAACGATATCGACTCGCAACGAACGAACCCGTGGAGGTAAACGACACTACCGAGACCGGAATACCGTATCCGGTTGACAGCGAGGCTGAAATAACGACAAAAACCCTCACGCTTCCAACGCAAAACTCAGTATACGCTTACGACAAGACGGGCCTGATGCTTGTCGAATCGAACCCGAAGGGAACGACCAGTCTTTCTAAGGGTGAGTATTATCTTGATATTTCTGGTAGTGTGAAACTGTATGCGGGTATCAATAGTAGCGTAGACATCCATTCTAATGCGGATCGAACGCGGATCAATTTCGGAGCGTCAACCAGCGTAGCCCTCGGTGCACGATCGTATCATACACAACCAGCTGGGTCGATCAGAACGACTACCGATATCGGTGATGTGATGCAAACCGTATCGGCGTTCAGTTCGGCACTCAAAACAACAAAACCCGAGCGATCCTATCCTACTCTTCGTGGTCACCCGCCAATAATAGAACTCGATCAGGAATTGACTATTCCGTCCCAGTTCGACCCTCCGGAGACGGGAATCAGTATTGAAATCCCCCCGGAACTTCGTTCGATATTCGTCGTAACACCGCTTGCATATTACCTGGGGGCGAAAGTTAAACCAGGTTCCGTACCCCGTCTCGTGATCGGGTCCGAGTGTTCACTTTCCTTATCCGACGAAGATGGTTTCGAATCCACCGTCGAACGGCTATTGAAGCAAACCGTATTCCTCGACTGTCTGGTCAGAGCTGCAGGGCCCTCGTCGAATCCCCTCCAGGAGCGTCACGAACTCGAATCAACACTGCAGTTCGACATAAAGACGGTATACAACCAGTCACCGATAGAACGACTTCGGTCGTATCTCGAGGTTCCGTTCAACGTGATCGAGTCGTATCTCCCCGACTGGAAAGAGTCGAGACTGTCACCGACCGAGGACAAGATTCCGTATCTTCCGTTTCTCGCGAACGATCTGGCTGTGGTTAAAACCGAAGCAATTCGATCGGGAGATTTCGGACGCAGTTCGAAGACCAAAGCAGGCTCATATTCGGAAAGTCAGTCATCTCTGAACGAAAGTATCGAACAGCGCTGGAACGATGATAGTTTGTCGAGTATCGCAGCTAGAACTCCGCTCACAGCGTTTTACAACGATATCAATAGAACGGTTCGAACGGGTCCAATCGATATCGAAGTGATTTGTAACGATCCGAGAATGAGCGAAGAGTTCGTAGCTCTCTACGGAACGTACGGTAACCGCGAGGACATCCCGTTTGAAGTCACAACTCGGTATGATCTTACGGTATCCGAGTTAGCAACCGTCTTCGAACGAACTAGTGATTTCGTACACTATATTGGGCATACAGAGGAAGAAGGATTTAGATGCGTTAACGGATATCTGGATGCCTGGTCGCTCGAAACCGTCGGTACGGACGCGTTTTTACTTAATTCATGCCGCTCATACGATCAAGGACTCGCCCTGCTTCAAGGGGGAAGCATCGGGGGAATTGCGACGTTTGAAGATATCGATAATGTTGACGCCGTACAAACGGGAAGTGCGATCGCACAGCTACTGAATCAGGGATTTCCCCTCTATGCAGCAACAAATATTATACGAGAAAAAAGTGCGGTTGGCGAAAGCTATCGATTACTCGGCAAGGGCAGTACGGCGATCTCTCAGTGTAGAGCAGGTTTGCCGGTGCGTTTCTCGATTACTCAAGAAGGGGATCAACATAAATTTCGACTGAAGGTGTACACGAAAGATGAAGTACGGATCGGAAGTACGTATCAGCCCCATCTCAATTCGACGGATGCATATCATCTGATACCGAAGGAAATCGGGCCAATTCCGGTGGAGAAATCGGACTTTCCAAAAATTACAGAAATGAGCGAAGCTGCCATCCTCCTCGATGACGAGGTTAGGAAGGGAGACGATGTTACGTTCAAAGAGATAGGAATACTGCCATAGCTGTGGAGATTGCTCGCTGCTCTACAAAATAAAAACGGACCGAATTAGCGAGCGGCAGCCGCGACGCGTTCTTTTTCCTCTTTCTGGCTGATCGCGTACGTCTGTACGTCGTAGTTTGCTGCGCCGACGAGCTGATTTGCGATCGCTTCCGCGAGCGGCGTCGGGGTCTTGAACGAGTCATTGTAGACGCCCTCGGCGAGGACCATCAGAGCCTGATCAACGCGGCGCTGGGGCGCGACGTCGACCGCCTTCGGGACCGAGATTCCGCCGTACTTCAGCCGGACCGTCTCCTCACGCGGCGCGGAGTTCTCGACGGCCGTTACGAGTACCTGTACCGGGTTCTCCTCGGTTCGCTCGTGGACGAGCTCGAAGGCCTCGCGGACGTGGTTGAGCGTCTTCTGTTTCTTCCCCGTGTTGTCCTCGGTCTGCATCAAGCGGTTGATGAACCGCTCGACGATCGAGATCTGGGACTTCTTGAACTGCTTGCTCGCGTGTCGACCCGCGGTGTGTGCGACCGGTGTCACCGTGATGTAACGTTCGGTCGAGGGGTCGCCGTACTCGATCTCGTCGGTTTCCCACGTACCGAACAGCTTCGCGGAAACGTCGGCGTTTCCGGCGGGTGCGTCGGGGTCGGGTTGATCTTCTGCAGCCATCGTTATCGCACCGGTTTCTCCGCGTTCCCGCGAACCAGTTCGATGAGCGAGACGCCGTTGACCTTCTCGACCTTGTAGTTGACACCCGAGAGGTCGCCCATCGCACGACCCTTCGCCCCGCCGATACCGGCGATGGTGACTTCGTCGTGTTCGTCGATGAAGCTGATCGCACCGTCACCGGGACAGAAGGCGGTAACCTGTTTGCCGTTCTTGATCAGCTGTACGCGAACGCACTTTCGGATCGCCGAGTTGGGCTGTTTCGCTTCGATGCCGACCTTCTCGAGTACGATACCACGAGCCTGGGGAGCCCCTTCGAGGGGGTCGGACTTCTCGCGAAGTCCGCGGGCGCGGCGCGCGTAGTCCGAGTCGGACCACCGCTGGTTCTGGCGGTCCTTCTTGAGCTTGCGCGCGGCATACTTGCCGTTTGCCATGCTCGTCGCTATCGGTCGGAGACACTTAAGCGTCCCTGTTTGGAGACGCGATTACGCCACGAGAGCGCTCGATTGGGGGTAACGAAGGAATCTGAGGACGTTTCGTCGCTCGAGCGACGCTCTCGCGAGGCGGGAGTCAGATCAGCTGGACGTCGTCGATGTCGAAGTGCCTGGCGGCGAGCCGTCGGGCGGTGTCGATCGTTCGTCCGTCTGAACCGATCGCGACGCCGCGGTCCTCGTTGGCGACTTCGACGTAGGCGACCGTATCGTCGTTCTCGCTGATCGTAACGTTGTAGACCGCAGCCGGAGCGAGCGCGTTTGCAACGAACGTCTCGGGATCGTTGGCGTCTTCGACGAGGCGAACCGGGGCCTCGATGCGATCTTCGAACCGTCGGACGGTCCGACCCCCGGGACCGATCGCGTCACCCATCCGACCGCTCGCGACGACGAGGACCAGCCGCTCTTCCCCGTCGTGCTCGTCGACGAGGCAGTCCTGTCCGGCGACATCCGTGACCTCCTCGAACAGCGCGAGATACCGGCGTGCGTCGTCGTCGAGGGTTATCGCCATCGATCAGTCTGCTCGGCCGGAGCCGGAGGTCGTCGACCCCATCCGAAGGTCGACGTCGCCGGTGCCGAGCTTGATCGGCTTTCCGACGATGACGTTCTCCGTGACGCCGTCGAGCTCGTCGACCTCGCCGTGGATCGCGGCGTTGAGCAGGTGGTTGACCGTCACCTCGAACGCCGCGCGAGCCAGTACCGAGTCCTTCGACCCCGAGATCCCGTGGCGGCCGATCGACTCGATCTCGCCGCGGTTAGTCATCATGTCGGCGACCAACATCAGGTGGCGGACGTTCACGTCGTCGAGCCCCTGCTCGGCGAGCGTGTTGTTCGTCTCCTCGATAATCGCCTCGCGGGCGGCCTCGATGCCGAGATTGCGGTGGATCTCGTGGATGTTGTTACACGTCGATCGGGAGGCGTCGACGCCCTCGATCTCGAGGGCGTCGCCAAAGGCCGACCCCTCGGTGTAGAGGACGAACTCCTCGGAGCCGTCGTCGAGCTCCTCACGACGGATGACGACCCTGGAGATGTCCTCGATCCCCTTGAACGTGATCTCGCGCAGTTCCTCGACCAGCTGGAGCAGGTCCCGATACGAGGGTTCCTCGGGACCGAACTCGATCTGGGTTCCCTGTTGGATGGCTTTCACGCCGAGGTTGTCCTGGATGATCTCGGCGACTTCTTCGGGCGTGATCATCCGCTCCTGGAGGGTGTCCTCGTTGAGCGAGATCTGGACGCGCATGTCGGCGACGTTCGTCGAGACGTCGCCCAGCGCGAGGATCTTCGTCGCCTCGATCTTCCAGACGACCTCGTGAGCCTTCTCGCGCTCGGTGGCGTACTCGTCCTCGAGATAGATCGTCATCATCGGCGTGTCCGGGGTCTTGCGGGCGTCGACCAGCTCGATCAGCCGCGGCAGCCCCTGGGTCACGTCGATCTCGGCGACCCCCGCGTAGTGGAACGTGTTCATCGTCAGCTGCGTTCCGGGTTCGCCGATCGACTGCGCCGAGACGGTGCCGACGGGATCGAGCGGGTCGACCCGCGTATCGAGGTAACGAGCCTCGACGGCCTTCGCGAGCTCGTCTGCGTCCTCGACGGTGGCATCGCCGCGCTCCTCGAGGGTCGCGTAGACCTTGTCCTTGAGCCGACGGGGAAGGTCGGTGTCCTCGACGACGGCGATCGTATCGTCGTCGACGTCGTAGGCGACCTCAGTCATCGGAGGTCACCTCCGTTCCCTCGACGAGGCGATCGTCGGCGTACTCCGAGAGGTTCGTCGGCTCCGCTTTGGTACCGAGGAACTCCGCTCGCTCCTCCTCGGATGCGAACTCGGAGTCGAGCACTTGGTCGGCGATCTGCTCGACGTCGATCTCGTTGTCGTCGCCCGAGGAGACCTTGACCGGGGAGGTGCCGTCCTCGCCGAACTCGAACTGGACGATCGTATCGGACGTATCGCGGACGGTACCGTCGTACTGAGTCTCCAGTTCCGACAGCGCGTTGATCAGCCGACGCTGCAGGTATCCGGACTTCGAGGTACGGACCGCGGTGTCGACTAGCCCCTCGCGGCCACCCATCGCGTGGAAGAAGAACTCCCGCGGGGTCAGGCCGCTAGTGTAGGAGTTCTCGACGAACCCGTGGGCCTCCGCGGAGAGGTCGTTGGGTTTGTAGTGGCTGAGGGTGCGGTCCTCGTAGCCGCGGTTGATGCGCTCGCCACGAACCGCCTGCTGGCCGACCGCGCCGGCCATCTGGGTCAGGTTGAGCATCGAACCGCGGGCGCCGGATTCGGCCATGATGACTGCCGGATTGTCGTCGGCGAAGTGTTCGTCGGCGATGTTCCCGGCGTTGTCACGCGCACGCGAGAGCGTCTGCATGATCTTCATCTCGAGGGTCTCATCGATCGTTCGACCCGGCAGGCTCTCGAGTTCGCCGCGCTCGTAGGCCTCGATGAGCTCCTCGACGCGGTCGTCGGCGTCTTCGATCGTCTCGTCGATCCGGGCCTGAGCTTCCTCCGGGATCGTCTCGTCGTCGATCCCGATCGAGAACCCGAAGTGCATGATCGCCCGCATCGCGAGCGTCGAGACCTCGTTGACGAAGATCCGTGCGCGGGTGTTGCCGTAGACTTTCGTGATCGTGTCGACGATCTCGCCGCCGAACTCGCCGACCTCGTCCTCGGCGACCGTCCCCTCGAGTAGCTGGCCGTTCTCGATCACGACGTCGTCGCCGACGGTGCCGGTGAACTCGAGGTTCAGATCGTCGGGAAGCAGCTCCGAGAAGACGTCGTAACCGGTCCAGAACGGCTCGCCCTCGTCGTCGACGCCGCTGGGTTCCGGTAGCTCGTCGATTCGGGTCGCCCGAAGCAGGTCGAGCGCCTGGGTCTCGTTGAATCGGGGATTGTCATGGGTCAGCAGGTACATCCCCGAGATGTGGTCCTGGATGGCTCCGATGATGTTCTCGCCGAACCGGGGCGAGAGGATCTGTTCCTGGACGCGCATGAGGACGCGGGCCTCGGCGCGGGCCTCCTCGTTTTGCAGCGCGTGCATGTTCATCTCGTCGCCGTCGAAGTCGGCGTTGTACGGCGGACAGACGACGGTGTTCAGCCGGAACGTCTTGTACGGCATGACCACGACCTCGTGGGCCATGATCGACATCCGGTGCAGCGACGGCTGGCGGTTGAAGATGACGATGTCGCCGTCGACGAGGTGGCGGTTGACCTCCCAGCCGGCGTCAACCTTCTCGGCGAGCTGTTCGCAGTTCTTCTCGGTCACCTTCAGCCGACGACCGTCGGGGCGGCGCACGTAGTTCGCGCCGGGGTGGGCCTCGGGGCCGTTCGAGACGTACCGACGGGCCTCTTCGACGTTGCGCTCGGTGACGTTCATCGTCTGGGTCATCTCGCTGGCGACGCGGTCGGGAACGCCGACCTCGTTCAGGCTGAGCGTCGGGTCCGGCGAGATGACGGTTCGAGCCGAGAAGTTGACGCGCTTCCCGGACAGCGAGCCACGGAATCGTCCCTCCTTGCCCTTGAGCCGCTGGGAGAGGGTCTTGAGCGGACGGCCGGAGCGGTGGCGAGCCGGCGGCGTCCCCGAGATCTCGTTGTCCATGAAGGTGGTGACGTGGTACTGCAGCAGCTCCCAGAGGTCCTCGATGATCAGCTGTGGCGCGCCAGCCTCACGGTTCTCCATGAACCGCTGGTTGATGCGAATGATGTCGACCAGCTTGTGCGTGAGGTCGTCCTCGCTTCGCTGTCCGTTGTCGAGGGTAATCGACGGCCGCGCGGTTACGGGCGGAACCGGGAGGACGGTCAGGATCATCCACTCGGGACGTGACCGCTCGGGATTGATACCGAGCACTTCCATGTCCTCGTCCGGGATGGCCTCGAACCAGTCCCGGATATCGCTCGGCATCAGCTTGTTCGTGTCCTCCTCGGTGAGGTCGATGTCCAGGGCCTTCTCGATGGCCTTGCGCTGGCTCTCGCGCGGTCGGAACGAGCCCGAGAGGATTTCGTTGACCCGTCCGATGTCGATCTCGGTCTTCTCGGCGAGTTCGTCGGGCGTCGTTCGCTCGATGCCGGCTTCCTCGTCGCCCTGCATCGCGCCGGCGATACGCTGGGAGTACTCGCTTGCCAGCACCTGCTGGACCTCGTAGTAGGTCGTGGGCTTCTCGTGGTCGATGTCGTACTGGATCTCGCCGCAATGGGGGCAGCGATCCTTCTTGCGGGCCTGTCGAATCGCCGCCTTCGTGACGTCGTTCAGGTCGCGACCGAGTTTCCGGGAGTCATCGATCTGGTCGTAGAACTCACCGCGCTCGTCCTCGGTCAACAGGAGTCGCGAACACTCCCGGCAGGTCCCCCGAAGGAGCCGCCGGATGAGCTTCGTGAACCCGACGTGGATAACGGGCGCGGCCAGTTCGATGTGCCCGAAGTGACCGTTACACGATCCCGAGTGCTTCCCGCAGGTCTTACACTCGAGGCCGGGGTCGATAACCCCGAGACGGGGGTCCATCAGCCCCATGTCGATGGGGAAGCCGTCGTCGTCGTAGGTGTCGGCCGTGATGATCTTCGTCGCGCTCATCTCCCGGTACTCCTCGGGCTCCATGAGCCCGAAGTTGATCGATCCGATGTCCTTTGGTGTGCTGTTTTGCATGGTGGGTTAGACGGCGTCCTCCAGTTCCAGTCGCGGTGCGATGCCGAGCGCTTTCATCTCGTCCAGGAGGAGCTTGAACGCGTAGCTCATCTCGATCTCGTGGATATCGGTCTCCTCGTCGCAGTTCGGACAGTACACCCGGCGCTGTTCGACGTTCTCGACCGCGCTCATCCCACACTGGCCGCAGACGTGGATGAACTCCCGGTCGGACTCGTCGAGCAGCCGCTCTTTCAGCGTCATCGCGGCGCCGTGACCGATGAAGACGTCCCGCTCCATCTCCCCGATACGGAGTCCGCCCTCGCGGGCCCGTCCTTCGGTCGGCTGGCGGGTCAACACCTGCACTGGCCCCCGAGAGCGGGCGTGGAGCTTGTTCGAGACCATGTGGTAGAGCTTCTGGTAGAAGATGATCCCCACGAAGATCTCGGCCTCGATCTTCTCTCCCGAAACCCCGGAGTACATCGTCTCCTTGCCGGCGGAGTTGAACCCGTTCCGTTCGAGTCCCTCGCGGAGTTCGTCCTCGTCCTCGCCCAAAAACGGCGTTCCGTCGACGCGGCGGCCCTCCATCGCGCCGAGTTTCCCGCCGATCATCTCGAGGATGTGACCGACGGTCATCCGCGACGGCAGCGCGTGGGGGTTGAGAACGAGGTCGGGGACGACGCCCTCCTCGGTGAAGGGCATGTCCTCCTGGGGCGCGAGGTGGCCGACGACACCCTTCTGGCCGTGCCGAGAGGCGAACTTGTCGCCGAGTTCGGGGATCCGTTCGTCGCGCACGGAGACCTTCGAGAGCTTCGAGCCGTCCTCGCCTTCCATCAGGGTGACGGTGTCGACGACGCCCGACTCGCCCGAACGCATGGTGACGGAGGTCTCGCGGCGCTTCTGGGGCGAGAGTCCGCCCATGTCGTCGGGCTCCTCGAGGAATCGCGGCGGCGAGGTCTTCCCGAGCAGCACCGAGTTCTCGTCGACTCGGGTTTCGGGGTTGACCAGGCCGTCCTCGTCTAAGTGGGTGTACGCCTCCTCTCCGCGAGCGCCACGGACGTCCTGGCTCGGAATCTCGAAGCGGTCCTCCTGACCGCCCGGATAGCGGCGTTCCTCGCCCTCGTAGGTCCGGAAGAAGTGCGAGCGGGCGAGTGCGCGCTCGACGCTGGCTTTGTTCATGACCAGCGCGTCCTCGATGTTAAAGCCCTCGTAGCTCATCACGGCGACGACGAAGTTCTGGGCAGCGGGTCGCTCGTCGAAGCCGATCTGCTCGGTGGTCTGGGTCTTGACCATCGAGAGCTGCGGGTAGTGCAGCAGGTGCTGGCGCGTATCGGGCCGGATGCGGTAGTTCGCGCTCGGGAGCCCGAGCGACTGCTTGACCATCCCCGCGCCCATCGTGATCCGGGGCGAGGCGTTGTGTTCTGGGTAGGGGATCATCCCCGCGCCGATCCCGAAGATCAGCTGCGGGTCGATCTCGAGGTGCGTGTGGTCCTCGTTCAGGTCGTCCTCGTCGACGGCGACGTAGATGTCCTCTTCCTCCTCGGCGTCGATGAACTCGATGTAGCCGTGGTCGACCAGGTCCTCGAACTCGAGGTCGCCGTCCTGAAAGGCGGACAGCTCCTGCTCGGAGATACGGGGCTCGCCGTCCTCGACGACCAGCAGGGGACGACGCGCGCGCCCGGCGTCGGCGTTGACGATCACTTCCCGGGTGCGCTCTTTCACCGAGACGTTGACCATCTCGCTGACGTCACCGATGCGTCGCGCTTCGCGGATCTGTTCGGCCAGTTCGTGCGGATCGGGATGGGTCCCTACCAGCGACCCGTTCACGTAGACTTTCGCTTCTCGTTGTTGGCTGCTCATGGTTGATCAGTCGTCTGCGGTCGATCGCTCGATGCCCTCGAGGCCGGGGATCCCCTCGACACCCATCGAGGCGAGTTCGCGTTTGAGTTCCTGTTCGTCCTCGATGTTCTGGGAGAGTTCCATCGCCTGCGCGAAGTTTTTCACCAGTCCGCAGTTCGGACCTTCGGGCGTCTCGGAGGGACAGATACGACCCCACTGGGTCGCGTGCAGGTCCCGCGCCTCGAAGTGCGGTTGCGAGCGAGAGAGCGGACTACGCAGTCGGCGCAGGTGGCTGAGGACGCCCATGAAGTCGGTTCGGTCGACGAGCTGAGAGACGCCGGAGCGACCGCCGACCCAGTTCCCCGTCGCGATCGGGTGCTCGAGCCGTTCGGTCAGCACATCCGAGCGGACGACGGTGTTGACCGAGAGCTGGCGGTTGCGCATGTTCGCGCGCTCGAGCTGGTACTTCACGTCCCGGGCCAGCTTGTTCAGCGCGGTCCGGAACAGGTCTTTCATCAGGTCGCCGGAGACCTTCAGGCGCTTGTTCGCGTAGTGGTCCTTGTCGTCGGCCTCGCGTCGACCGAGCGCGAGTTCGAAGCAGGCTTCGGCCATCCGACAGAGGTAGTGAGCCTTGTTGATCCGAACGTCCTCTTCGTCGACCCCTTCCTCGTGGAGGTGGGGCAGGAGATAGCGGTCGATGACGTAGTTCGCGCGCTTGAGCTGGTAGTTCTTCCCCTGGCCCGACGCGACGCGTTTACCGAGCGCTTCGATCGCTTCCTCCTCGGTCTGAACCTCCGCCTCCTCGAGGTTCTCGAGCATGTACTTGACGACCTCGGGGTCGTTCGAGACCTTGTGGACGATCTCCTCGTCGCTCTCGAGTCCGAGCGCCCGAACGAGGGTCACGAAGTTGATCGAACCCGACACGGAGGGGAACGAGACCTCGAGCAGCCCGTCTCGAGTCCGCTCACAGAGCACGAGGGCGCGGTACCCCCGCCGCTGGGAGAAGGTCTTGGCGACCTGGATTTCGTCGCCGTACTTGGTGTCGTACTCCGCGAGGATCTTGTTCGGCGCGAGGTCCTCGCTGGTCATCAGCACCCGCTCGGAGCCGTTGACGATGAAGTAGCCGCCGGGATCGGCGGGATCCTCGCCGATCTCGATCAGCTCCTCGTCGCTGAAGCCGGCGATGTTACACTTGTCGGAGCCGACCATGATCGGCATCCGGCCGATCTTCGTCTCCGTGGAGTCGACGACCCGCTGGTCGCCCTCCTCGCCCTTGACGATCGACATCTCCATGAAGACGGGCGCGGAGTAGGTGATGTTCCGGAGCCGGGCCTCCTGGGGGTACAGCAGTTCCTCGGAGCCGTCGGCCTCTCGAACGCGAGGCGTCACGACGCGGACGTCGCCAAGCTTGACGTGGACCGGTTCCTCGCCCTCCTTGTCGCCGATGTCCGTATCGATCGTCTCCTTCTCGTCGACGACCTCCTGCATGCCCCGGTTGAGGAAGGCGTTGAACGAGCGGTAGTGGTGTTCGGCGAGCCGTTCCTTCGAGAAGTATTCGCGCGAGATGTCCCGTCGTTTCGATCGGTCGAGTTCCATTGCCATTTATTCCACCACAAGTCGGTATACGACGGCCTGGTCGGTTGTACGTGAGTTCCGAACGATCTTGACGACGTCGCCGACCGCCGCCTCGTCCGGGAGAGCGGGATCGTTGCGCTTGATTTTCGGCAGGTCTGTACGGTCGATGTCGTATTCCGAAAGGACCTCCTCGAGGACGTCCTCCTCGAGAACGGTGTGCTCCGGAACGAGTTCGTGTTGGCTTACGTCTACCATGTGTTGGTGCGGGCTATCGGGAGAGAAGCGGCTGTCACGAGATACTACAGGCACGTAGCGGCGGGACGCATTTAACGGTTACTAACTCGACCCAAAAGCGGGGCTATCCGGCCTGGCGAACTTGACCGGGACTATCTGTCACGTTCGTACGTAGCCCGTTCTCGGTTATATTCCTTGTGGGGAGTGAAAGTAGACGCCCTCGAGACGGACGTGTCCCGGTTCGTCCTACCACACGTTCCACGATTGGAAAGCCTTAATACTCTCACCGGGAAACGGAGAAATGCGTCGCAAGACGCCGCAAGCAAGCCCGGATGGTGTAGTGGCCCATCATACAACCCTGTCACGGTTGTGACGCGGGTTCAAATCCCGCTCCGGGCGCTTTCTTGCGACTTGTCTGCCCGGATGGTGTAGTGGCCCATCATACAACCCTGTCACGGTTGTGACGCGGGTTCAAATCCCGCTCCGGGCGCTTTCTTGCGACTTGTCTGCCCGGATGGTGTAGTGGCCCATCATACAACCCTGTCACGGTTGTGACGCGGGTTCAAATCCCGCTCCGGGCGCTTTCTCAATATCGTGAGCGGTCCGCCTGCTGTGTTACAAACAATCTGAACAGATGTATTCAATCAGGCGCGCTCATGGTTTCCAAAACCAGTAGTCGTAGCCATTCCTAATATTAAACCAAATTACATCTATAGTTACGAACCACGATGCGGAACTCGAAAGAGAAAGGAGACGAAACAGAAATCAAAATCGCCTCACGACTCATAGAGGCTGGATACAGTGTCTCGGTTCCGTTCGGTGACAACGATAAGTACGATCTCGTAGTCGATGATGGAGCGACGTTACATCGAGTTCAGTGTAAGACCGCGTGGCAGAACAAACCACGAACGATCCGATTTAACACCCATTCACAGACGACCAGGAACGGAGAGTATCACGAACAGATCTACCGAGAGGAAATCGACGCATTCTGTGTTCGGTATCCGGAAACGGATCAGCTCTACTGGATATCGGTTAACGAGGCGACAACACAAAAGATGGAACTACGGTTCGATGCTGCTATCGACCATCCGTCGATTAACTGGGCAGCCGACTACGAGTTCAGCGAGAACTGTCCCTGATCGTATGATCGGCTGGTTCCGTCACGTTTGTCCAATCTGATCCGTTCTCGTTCCTACCAGATCGGTTCACTTCCGCTCGAGCGCATCCTTCCAGCCATCGACCGACTACCGTCTCGTGAGCTGTTCGGCGAAAAACATCTCAGTTCGGTAGCCGGTTTCGAGAGCTCCTCGAGCCGGCGTTCGATCGGTCGGCGTACCGATGACGGCTATCCGACGACGCGTTCACTGATCGGGTATCAGCCCGGTCGAAAGTCGTATACACAGACAACCACCGCGGACCGAATTTATTGAAGGGCCGTGAGTTAAGACGCCGTGAATGAAAGGGAGGTGGCATGGTTCACGAGACCGACTCGAGCCGCGACCGGAGCCGTCGAGCCTTCATGGGAACTATCGGCGCTACGGGCCTGGGACTTGCCGCCAGCACGTCGGTCGCCGCCTCGAGCGACGGCGATCCGACACCGATCGACTCGCCGACGGTGATCGAAGAGCCGGGCGAGTACGAACTCGTCGCCGACCTCGCGCCAGAGGAACTCGAGCAGTCGGGCTGTATCGTGGTCGATCTTCGGGACGAACGAGGGGAACTCATCAATCGCGGCGAATTCACCCTCTACGGAAACGGCCACACTATCGACTTGACCGATACCGAGTTCGAGCCCGAACGTTCACGGCAGCGTCTCGGCGGACTCGTGTTCAACCCCGGTCGGAGATGGAACGAACTTCCGGAGACCCAGTGGGAGATGGCAGTCGACGACCTCGAGATCCGCGGTGGTGGTTCGGGTATCAGCTCGAGACTAGCGGGCGGCGGAGCGTTTACCGACGTCACGCTCGTCGATAACGGAGTCGGCTTCGATTCGTACGTCAGCGGCGGCGGGTTTCGGAATTGCGTCGTCGCCGAAAACGATACGGGAATCGTTCTCGGCGGAGATACCGAAGTGTGGGGCGGTGCGGGAAGCGCTTTCGAGAACTGTACGATACGGTCGAACGGGGGGCCAGGAATCGTGGTCGGAGCCGAGAGCCAAGCGCAAATCGAAACCAGTCGGATCGTCCGGAATCGCAACGGAATTCTGGCGGCAGCACAGGGGTCCAGTACGGTTATCGAGAGGAGTCATATCTGTCACAACGAGGAGTACGGCGTCTACGGTGACGCCTACCCGGAACTCGTCGTCGACGAATCCGAATCGTGGCCGGCGCAGGAAGCACGGGTTCAGGCGATCGACAACTACTGGGGAGCGGCCAACGGCCCCTCGAGCCTCGAGCGACGCTGGAGCGACCAAGACACGGGGTACGAGTACGTGGCGCCGGACGAGCCGTTTACCGATTCCGAGACAGGACGGCCGGCCGACGGCGACGGCGACGCCATCTCCAAGTCGCTCGAGTCCGGAGTCTCCAACGTCCGCTTCGATCCGTTCCACGAAGGCCCGCTCGAGGACGTCGGCGCCCAGCGCTGAGAATCGACGCGGCGGGAGGTTCCGATCAGCGTAGTCGGTCGTCCCACGCGATCCATTCCTGTTCCCACCCCGTCCGCGACTCCGCCCGTTGCCGAGCGTACTCCACATCCTCGCGGTTCGTCCGATTACGTTCGACGGCGCCGGACTGCTCGCCCTCGAGCAGGAGCGGATCGAACGAGACCGCGTTGAACTCGTCGCTCGAGCCGTCGGCGTCGACGGCCGTGATTCGCTGGGGTTGGGTCCCGCGAGGGAGGACGAGCCGACCGCCGTCGGCGAGCTGGTCGAGCAGCCGTCGGGGCGGGTCGACCGCGGCCGCCTCGAGCAGGATCCGATCGAAGGGGGCGTACTCCGGGAGTCCGCCCGCCCCGTCGCGCCAGTCGACGAGGACGCCCTCGTAGCCCGCCCGCTCGAGGTTGGCTCGCGCCTCGGCGACCAGGGGGCGTGAGATATCGACGGCGTGGACGCCGTGCTCGCCGACGATCTCGGCCGCCACGGCCGCCGTGTAGCCGACGCCGGCGCCGACGATCAACACGTCGTCGCCCTCTTCGAGGGCGAGCACCTCGAACAGGCGGGCGACCGTACTCGGCGCGAGGACGCGGGTCTCGAGGACCTCGTGTGCCCGATCGGCGTAGGCGGCGCGGTCGTCCTCGAGGAACTCGTGGCGGGGAACGTCCCGCATGGCGATGGCGACGGCCTCGTCGTCGAGGGCACCCTTGGTCGGCGACTCGAGGCCGTCGACCATGTCCTCGCGGAGTACCGCAGGGTCCATATCCGGGATAGCGGACGAAGCATTATCAACTGCGCGCCCGCCCGCGCAACCCGCGATCAGCTTCGCATCCGAACGAACCGAACGCCGCCGTGTTCACTTCGCTCGAGACTTCCGTCCTCGCGCTTCTCGGCCAGCACCAGCGTCTGGAAGCCGGTTCCGATCGGCGCGAGCAGCCGTCCCCCGGGTCGGACCTGGTCGACGACAGGGTCCGGAAACGACGGCGTCGCGCAGGTGAAGTACGCGGCGTCGTACGGTGCGTGCTCGGCCCACCCCTCGCGGCCGTCGCCGACGCGGACCGAGACGTTGCCGTACCCCGTCTCGGCGAGTCGCTCCCGGGCGTTCTCGGCGAGTTCCTCGCCGTACTCGACGCTGTAGACGCCCTCGGCACCGACGAGTTCCGCCGTGACGGCGGCGTGGTAGCCACAGCCGGTGCCGATCTCGAGGACCTCCTCGCCGGGCTCGAGTTCGAGCCGATCGGCCATGATCGCGACCATGTGGGGCGCGCTGATCGTCTGGCCGTCGCCGATCGGGAGCGGGCGGTCCCGGTAGGCCTCGCCGCGCCGATCGGGCGGGACGAACGCGTGGCGCGGAACCGCCCGGAGGGCCTCGAGGACCCGGTCGTCGTCGACCCGGTCTGTGACCGTTCGAACCATCCGCTCGCGAGCGGTCTCGTAATCGTCTTCGGAGCCGTCGGAGCCGAATCGATCGAACATGGCGAGACCTACGGGCTCGCGGACAATAGCCTGTGGGACGCAACTGCATGCCAGTTCTTCGTTCGGACGAAGGTTCGACTACCAGGCCGACCAGGCGCTGGTCTGCTCGTCGTAGGCGTAGACGCGCTTGAGGTCCTTCGCGATCCCCGTGTCACCCTCCATGTCGTAGCGGTCCCGGTCGTAGCCCGAGGCGTCCTGGCGGACGACGAAGGCGTCGATCTCGAACTCGTCGTCGCCGAACTCCTCGATCGAGCCGACCTCGAACTCGTAGTCGCCGGGGACGTAGACGGTGATGCTCCGGCTGTCGTCCCGGGAGCCGTCCTGGGGATGAACCGTGACGTTGACCGCGACGTTGTCGACCTCGCGGGTCCAGACGGTCTCGACGTCGTCGGCGTCGGCCTCCTCGACGCGGCGGTGACCGTCGAGTTCGACGCTCGTGACCCGGACCGTCGAGAGCACCTCGTCGGTCTCGAGGATGAACTCGTCGCCGACCTCGACGGTCTCGTCTTCGGGGGCGGTGACGTTCGCCGTGAACGACTCGCCCTCTTGGGAGACGACGACGTCGAGGGTGACTTCGCGTTCGGGATCGGGCTGTACCTTGTGAACGTGACTACACTCGCTGCAGCGAACCGTAAGCGCTCCGCCACCTTCCGTCAGTACCTCGTGGACCGTCTCGAGATCCGGCGAGCACGACGGACAGGGCGTCGGGATCCGGTCTGGAACGTCGTTCATAACACGCCGTAGACGCCACGCACCTAAAAGGCGATTGGACCGCGTGTGGGCCCGTTACTGGCTCGCACCGTCGCGGATCGGTACCGACACGTCGGGGTCGTCGTCCGCCCCGATTCGGCGTCCCCGCTCGAGGGTGACGTAATCCGACGTCGTTTCGGGACGCTCGATCTCGTGCCTGCTCGCGGTTTCACCGCTCGTCGGGAGGGCTACGACCTCCCCGCGTTCGCGGCTTCCGCCGCTCACTCAGTACGTGGAAGTGGAACTTCCACGCCCGCTCACGGCTCGTCGCCGTTCGCCATCGGGAGGTCTACGACCTCCCCATCCGCCCACACCGTCGGCTCCCGAAGGATCCCGTCGAGGTGGATCGGCGCGTCGACGTCGCCGCCGATGCCCGCGTCGTCGCCGATCGCGATGTGAACCGTGCCGCCCGCTTTCTCGTCGAGCAGGACGGAGCCGACGAGGGCGGTGACCGCGACGTTGGTGCCGATGCCGAGTTCGGCGAGATTGTAGGCCGCGTCGCCAACCTCCTTCGCGGCGGTCTCGACCGTCTCCCGGATCTCGTTGTCGGTAATGTCGGTGACGAGTCCGTCCTCGACCTCGAAGCGAAGCTCCTGGTCGTCCTCGAGCAGCCCGTGGGGTCGCATCGTGCCGTCGACGACGAATGTCCCGTCGGCGGTTTCGGGGCTGACGAACACCTCGCCCGCGGGAAGGTTCGACATCTCGCCGGACTCGTGGACGATGCCGGTATCGGAGAGGAACTCCCGGTCGCCGATCCCGAACGTAATGTCGGTTCCCGCGGGCGCCGTAACCCGAATCTCCTCGGCGTCGTCGACCTGCTCGAGGACGTCGGCGGAGTGGACGGCGATCGCCTCGTAGTCGGCGTCCAGTCCCGTCGTAAACACTTCCTCGGTGATCCCCGGCAGCGTGGCGACGCGGGCGCCGGCCTCGTTGGCCTCGCCGCGGGCGCGGGTGTGACTCAAACTCTTGGTCGTCGGCGCGAGCACGACGTCGGCGCCGGCCATCGCCGCCGCGACCGGTTGCGGGGGTTCGGCGCCGTGGGTCTCACCCGACGGGTAGCGGACGATGACGGCGTCGTCGGTGATCTCGTTGGCCACCTCGTAGATCGCCTCGCCGATCGACTCGCGCTCGTCGTCGGTGACGACGGCACAGCTCTCCGAGGACTCGAGGGCGAGACACTGTCGGACGGCCGTCTCGGCGGCCGCGCGAAGGTCGGACATACCCAAATCTGGGACGAGCGAGCCGAAAGACCTTGCTATCCAAGAAACACGATCGACGCTGTATCCCCTCCCTGCTCGCGCCTTCGGGCGTCGTCAGAAATCTTCGATTTCTGACTGCCAATCAGAACGCGAAGCGTTCTGATGACGCTCGCTGAGGAAGGGGGGCTTAGCGTCTCGATTCAGCTAACGGGCGCTACTCGGCGGCGTCCTCGAGCACCTCGACCGCGACCAGGAGCTCGCCGGTGAGCGCGCGGACGTAGGCGCCGCCGGCGATCGAGACGTGGCCGAAGTCGTCCTCCTCGAGACCGTACATCTCGATCGCACGGGAGGTGTCACCGCCGCCGACGACGGAGAAGCAGTCGGTTTCGGCGATCGCCTCGAGCACCGCCACGGTGCCGTCGGCGAACCGTTCGTCCTCGAAGACGCCCAGGGCGCCCTTGACGAAGACGGCCTCGGACTCGCGGACCAGGTCGGCGTACGTCTCGGCGGTGTCGGAGCCGACGTCGAGATAGGACGTGTCCTTCTCGAGGCCCTCGACGTCGACCTCGGCGCGCTCGTCGTCCTCGCCCTCGTAGGCGAGATCGGTCGCGAGGTACAGCGACTCGTCGTACTCCTCGAGGATGCGTTCGATCGTCTCCCGCTGCTCGTCCCACTGCTCGTCGAAGAAGTCCGTACCGTCGACGTCGTAGCCGACGTCGTGGCCCGCCGCGCGCAAGAAGAGTTCGCCGACGATCCCGCCCAGACAGAACCGGTCGACCGTGTCGTCGACTCGCTCGATGATGGGGATCAGGTCCTCGGCCTTCGTTCCGCCCAGCGCCATCGTGACGGTGCCGTCGAACTCCCGCTCCTGGATCGACGAGTTCGCGGTGTACTCCTGTTCCATCACGCGTCCCGCGTAGGCGTCCATCACCCGGGGGAAGCCGACCAGCGAGGCGTGGGAACGGTGGGCCGCCGAGTAGGCGTCGTTGACGTAGGCGTCGAACTCCGGGGCCAGCGTCCGCACGAACTCGGTGTCGGCCTTGACGTCCGGATCCTCCTCGGGCAACTCCTCGTCGCACATCCGGGCGTTCTCGAGGACGAGCACCTCGCCGCCCTCGAGACCCTCGATCGCCGCGAGGGCGTCCTCGCCGAAGGTATCCGCGACGAAGTCGACGTCCCGCTCGAGGTGGTCGGCGAGGATCTCGGCGTGGTCCGCGAGCGAGACGAACGTGTCGCGACCGGGTCGACCCTGGTGGGCCAGCACGGCGACCGCGTGGCCGTCCTCGAGCAGCTCTCGCAGGGTTTCGGCGTGGCGCGCGAACCGGCGGTTGTCCTGAACGACGCCGTCCTCGACGGGGGCGTTGAGATCGAGTCGGACCAGCAGTCGCTGCTCGGCATCGAGATCGTCGATCGTCTTGAACATACAGGGACGGCGTGCCGAACGCGCTTAAAATTTTAACTGGAATTAGGCGCTAAGTCCCCTTCCTCAAGGAGCAACACAGGGAGCGAAGCGACCGAGTAGCGTTAACGAGAGCGAAGCTCTCGTTCGCACATCAGAACGCTTCGCGTTCTGAGGACGCAGTAGGGAGGGGATACAGCGCCGGACGGTTCTCATACACCCGCGACACTCGGCCCACAGGCCCACCGCTACCTTTATGTCTATCCAAAGTATATACAACAGCGATGGATAGATTTGAAATCGAAGGCGAGGAAGTCCTCGATGGAACAGCAAAACCGTCGGGCAACAGCGCTCACGTCATCGTTCCCAAACGTTGGCGCGGAGCCGATGTGAAAGTCGTCCGCGTCTCCGAACCCAGCTCAGACAAGTAGGACATGCAGTACAACTACAAGTATCGACTCAACCCGCCAGAAGCCCTCACCGAGACGCTTCTGCACCACGTCGATACTTGTAGGCAACTGTACAATCACGTCCTCTATCTGCTCAACGAGGCAGACGACATTCCCGCCCGCTACGAGGTGCAGGGACGACTCCCCGACCTCAAAACGTGGTGGGACGACCTGTCCAACGTACACTCAAAAGTCCTCCAGATGGTCGTCAAGCGCGTCTACGACAACCTCTCCACGCTCAAAGCACAGAAGGAGAACGGACGCGCTGTTGGAATGCTCAAGTGGAAACCTCCTCGGGAGTATCGGTCGCTCACCTACAACCAGTCCGGCTTCAAACTCAAGAATACGAGTGGTCGGCCTGTCCTGTGGGTGAGCAAAATCGGTGAGATTCCGATTTACCTCCACCGCGATATCCCCGAGAATGCGACCATCAAACAGGTCACGGTCAAACAAGAACCCACGGGTGAATGGTACGCCACGTTTGGGATCGACGTGGAGGAAGCCACGCCTGAAAAACCAGAGACGCCCGAGAAGGTCGTTGGTATCGACGTGGGGATTCTCAAGTACGCCCACGACACCGATGGGTACGCCATCGAGAGTCCCGACTTCAGCGAGGAACGCGAACGACTCGAACGCGCCCAACGTGACCTCTCGAAGAAAGAACACGGCTCGAACAATTGGGAGAAACAGCGGAAGGTTGTGGCCGAACGCCATGCCGAGTTGAAGAGAAAGCGCCGTGACTTCCTGCACAAACTCTCGTCATACTACGCCCGCGAGTACGACCTTGTAGCGGTCGAGGATTTGGACGCGAAGGGATTGGTCGAACTACCGGGCAACTCTCGGAACCGGGCCGGGGCCTCATGGGGAACATTCCTCCGAATGCTCGAGTACAAGTGCAAGCGAGAAGGAACGCACTTCGTCGCCGTGGACCCCCGAGGTACGACCAAAGAGTGCGCGTCGTGCGGAACGGAGACGGACAAACCGCTGTGGGTACGTGAGCATTCGTGTCCATCGTGTGGTTTCGAGGCAGACAGAGATGCGAATGCGTCGTGGAACATCCTTTCTCGCGGTCTCAACAAAGTAGGAGTGGGACACTCCAAATCAACGTCCTCAGAATCGCTTCACGATTCTGATGGGCTGCGAAAATCGCGCAGCGATTTTCGAACGCCTGTGGAGACTGCGCTCCCTACGGGGACCCATTCAGTTCCTGCAAAGCGCGTCCTCGAAGCAGGAAGCCCCATCTGCTCACGGGCGCGAAGCGCCCGTTCGCATGGTCAGCGGGACCGAAGGTCCCGCGCTACCCTCAAGCGCGAGCCGTCAGGCGAGCGGTAGGGTGGGGTAGTTCACGTAGCAGCCGTTCAGCGGGCGGCGACCTCGTCGCCCTCCCGACTCTCCGCTTCGGCGGCGACGTACGTCGCGAGGTCGAGCATCCGGTTCGAGAAGCCGAACTCGTTGTCGTACCAGGTCAACACCTTCACGAGGCCGTCCTCGAGTGACATCGTCGACTCGAGGTCGACGTACGAGGAGAAGGGCATCCCGACGATGTCCCGCGAGACGATCTCCTCGTCGGTGTAGCCGAGCACGCCGGCGAGTTCGTCGTCGGCCGCCGAGCGGATCGCGTCGGCGAGCTCCTCCTCGGTGACGTCCTCCTCGAGGTCGACGGTGAGGTCGGTGATCGAGCCGTTCGGAACGGGAACGCGCATCGCCATTCCGTCGAGCTTGCCCTCGAGTTGCGGGAGGACCTCGGTGGTGGCGATCGCGGCGCCGGTCGAGGTCGGGATGATGTTCTCGGCAGCGGCGCGACCGCGGCGGCGCTTGCTGAGCGGACCGTCGACGAGGTTCTGGGTGCCGGTGTAAGCGTGAACGGTCGTGAGCAGCCCGGACTCGATGCCGAACTCGTCGTCCAGCACCTTCACGACCGGCGCGACCGAGTTCGTCGTACAGGAGGCGTTCGAGAGTACGTCCTCGCCGTCGTACTCGTCGTGGTTGACGCCGTAGACGATCGTCTGGACCTCCTTCTCGCCTTTCGGCGGGGCCGAGATCAACACCTTCTCGGCGCCGGCTTCAAGGTGCTGGGCGGCCTCGTCGTGGGTGCGGAAGATCCCCGTCGCCTCGAAGGCGACGTCGACGTCGAGTTCGTCCCAGGGCAGCTGGGTCGGATCGCGCTCGGAGCAGAGCCGGATCTCGTTGCCCTCGACGGTGAGCGTGTCTCCCTCGAGTGAGACGTCCTCGAGCCGACCGTGGACCGAGTCGTGTTTGATCAGGTACCGCATGTCGTCGTTGTCCATGACGTCGTTGATCCCGACGATCTCGACGCCGTCGTACTCGAGCGACGCGCGGAGGACGTTCCGTCCGATCCGGCCGAACCCGTTGAGACCGATCCGGAGCGTTCCTTCGAACTCGTTCTCCGTATACGAATTTTCACTCATATCCGAGTAGTACGGGGTCCACGATTAAATCACTTGCCCCTTTCGCAACGTTGATTGACGATCAGGAAGGATCACGGCCCGTCAGCCGGGAGGTGTGTTCACCGTGGTACCACACATCATATTACATTCAGTATATATTATATATTAGCCGAATATACAGGTTAGGGCCCGTTCTTCGCCAGAATATGCCTAAGAAACTCGATTTCGAGTTAACATCTATCAGATTCTTGCAAAACAGTTATGCCGGTCGGCGGTGGATGTCGACGCGTATGCTCCGCGTCGGAATCAACGGCTATGGAACCATCGGCAAACGCGTCGCGGACGCCGTGAGATCGCAGCCTGACATGGAAGTCGCCGGCGTCGCCAAGGTCAGCCCCGATTACGTCGCCCTCGGGGCGGCCGAGGCGGAGTACCCGCTCTACGCGGTCGACGAGGACCGCACCGATGGGTTCCGCGAAGCCGGCGTCGACCTCGCCGGTACCGTCGACGAACTCGTCGCCGACAGCGACGTCGTCGTCGACGCCACGCCCTCCGGAATCGGTGAACAGAATCGACCGCTGTACGAGCGCCACGACACCCCGGCGCTCTTCCAGGGCGGCGAGGACGCGACCGTCGCGGAGGTCAGTTTCAACGCCCGCGCGAACTACGAGGAAGCCGCCGACGCCGACTACGTCCGCGTCGTCTCCTGTAACACGACCGGACTCTCCCGGCTGGTCGCCCCCATCCACGAGGACTACGGCATCGAGAAGGTCCGGACGACGCTGGTCCGACGCGGCGGCGACCCGAACCAGACCGGCCGCGGCCCGATCAACGACGCCCTGCCGGACCCCGTCTCGATCCCCTCCCACCACGGCCCTGACGTTCAGACCGTCTTCCCCGAACTCGACATCGACACGATCGGACTCAAGGTCCCGACGACGATGATGCACGTCCACGCGGTCAACATCACCCTCGAGGAGGTCCCCGACAGCGTCGAGGAGGTCCGGAACCGACTCCGCGAGGAGAACCGCCTCCTGTTGATCCCCGACTACGCCGGCATCGACGGCGCCGGAACGCTCAAAGACCTCGCGCTCGACGCGGGTCGCCCGCGCGGGGACATCTGGGAGAACTGCATCTGGGAGGAGTCGATCACCGTCGAGGGCAAGGACCTCTACTGCATGCAGGCGATCCACCAGGAGTCCGACGTCGTTCCCGAGAACGTCGACGCGATCCGTTCGGTGACGGGGCTGCTCGAGGGCCCGGAGAGTCGCGCGCTTACCGACGAGACGCTCGGGATCGGGCTCGGGCGACTGGACGAACCCGAGAACCGCACCGCCGATCGACAGACCGCGGACTGAGGCGTCGGGGAAAGCTTTTGGCCGTCCCTTCCTTATCACCAGCTATGCGACGAGACGACCGCGACGAACCCTTCGACGATCTCTTTCGGGAAATCGAGCGGATGATGAACGAGATGATGAACGGTGCCGACGTCGATTTCGACTCCTCTAGCGCCGTCGACAGCGGGTTCGGCATGGACACCCACGTCGACATCCACGAAACCGACGACGAGATCCGCGTCGTCGCCGACCTGCCCGGCGTCGAGAAGGATAACATCGACCTCGAGTGCGACGGCAAGACGCTGACGATCTCCGCCAGTAGCGACCACCGCCAGTACGACGAGCGCGTGTCGCTCCCCCAGCGGGTCAACGAACACAGTGCCTCGGCGACCTACAACAACGGCGTCCTCGAGGTCGTCTTCGAGTCGGCCGAACGCTCCTCGGGGATCAGCCTCGAGTAACCGACGCGGAGTCGAGTCGCGGTCGGCACCGACGTTGCTCGAGTCTCGGTTCGATCGAAAAAGAACCGCTCGCGGAAGCCCCGGAGCCGCTATTTCTTGGAGCCGCCCAGCGATTTGTTCAGCGTGTACTTGATGAACCCGTCAGTGTCGGTCGTCGGGTTCGGAGCGCCGTGTTTTCCGCGCCCGCCGTGATCGCGGCCGTCGTGGTGGTCGTCGCGTTTGCGCCGTCGTCCGCCGTGATCGCGGCCGTCGCGGTGATCGTCGCGTTTGCGCTGTCGCCCGCCGTCGCGTCCGCGGTCTCCGTAGCGCTGGTGGTCGTTATCGCCGTCGCGGTGTCGGCCGTCTTTCCCGCGGTTGTTTCGTCGACCGTCCTTCCCGCGGTGTCCGTCGTTGTCGTCGCGTCCATCGCGCCCGCGGTGATCGTCTCGCTTGCCGTTGCGGCCGTCACGGCCCATTTCGTTTCGTCGGTTGTCCCCGTGTCGTTTGCGGTTGTGGTCGTCACCGCGTCGTTTACGGTTGTGATCGTCACCGCGTCGTTTACGGTTGTGATCGTCACCGCGTCGTTTGCGATTGTGGTCGTCACCGCGATGTCGGTCGCCGCCGTGGTTCTTTCCGTCGGCCGACGCCGCGCCGGAGAGGCCGACGAGGCCGATACCTGCCGTTCCGGCGAGACGAAGCATACTGCGACGAGTGCTTGTGTTGTCTTCTGTCATCTGAATCTACGGGCTCCGTGGCCCACTGCCAGCCAATTCCGGGGGTTCGTATTAATCGATCAGATCGTTACGAGATCAACTACCAGGTACGAACGCTGCGGCCGATCGTTCCACTCGCGTAGGGGCAGGTATCAGTCCGAAACGGAGGCGCGCTGGCGGTTAGACAGTCCTCGAAACGCCCACACAATCCGAGATTACGCCCGCTAAACGGTCGTAAAACCCCGGCTGGTACTTCGTCGCTTCGTCGATGGTCGGCCGGGCGTTGGTCTCGTTGACGACGAGCCGATCCGCCGTCTCGAGCAGGTCGACGCCGAGGAACGGAATCTCGAGGACGTCGGCGACCGACTCGGCCAACCGGCGCCACTCCTCGGGCAGGTCGACTCCCCGCGCCGCCGCGCCGCGGTGGACGTTGTGCTTCCACTGGCCCTCGCGGACCGCCTCGTCGGGGAGGCGGCGTTCGACGGCGCCGGCGTACTCGCCGTCGACGACCATCACCCGGTAGTCGGTCGCCCCGGGGAGATACTCCTGAACCAGGAAGGATCGGTCGCCGGTCGCCCGGTAGTCGTGGACCAGCGAGAGGTAGTCACAGATCCCCAGAAAGGAATCGAGGTCGTGGGCCTTCGCGACCCCGACTCCTCGGGTCGTCGAGTTGGGTTTCACCACGACCGGGGGCTCGAAGCGATCGAACACATCGACCAGTTCGTCCTCGCCGACGTCGTTCGAGACGTACACCGACTCCGGGACCGGCAGGTCGGCTCGCCCGAGGCGGGCGAGCACCTCGGCTTTGTTCCGCGAGGTGAGGATCGCGTCGCGGTCGTTGAGCCACGGGAGCTCGAGGGCGGCGTCGGCGACGCCGCCCTCCATCGCTCGGCCGGGGTAGACGAATCCGACGTCGTACTCGTCGGCCGACCACGGCACGTCGGCTCCAAGCGGGACGACGCGTTCGCTTACCGGCACGTGACGGGCTCGGATACCGCGTTCGGCGAGTGGCTCGCGCATCCGACGGAACGTCTCCTCGGCGTTTGCGACCGCGAGGTCGATCATGCTCGAGCGTCGGGTCCAGCGACGCAAAAAGCTGCGTCCTCTCCTCGCGTGTCCGCGATCGACGGGCGCGGCTCGAGCGATCGACGCTGCGGGGAAAATCGAGACGAGGACCGTTTCGGAGAGACGATCCGGGTTACGAGATCAGCTGCTCTTCGCCCTTCTCGACGACGATGCGACACGGCGGCGAGATCTTGTTGTACGCGCGGCGGAACGCCTCCTTGGCGTGGTCGGCGTCGTCGACGTCACACCAGACCGTGAAGATGCGCTCGCCGGCGTCGATCCGCGCGGCGGTGCCGACGATCTTCCCGAAGGCCTGACGCATCCCGTCGGAGACACGGTCCGCACCCGCACCCGTCGCCTGCTTGTTCTCCCGGATGACGTGGTGGGGGAACTTCCGGAGGATCATCTTGTAGTTGTTCTCGCCGGCGTTTTTGAGCATGTGACGGTTGGCCGACAGGCGCGAGGCCTCGAGGCTCCCGTGGCGGATCTGGACCTCCTCTTCGGTAACGAGGCTGATCTGAACGGGGTAGTCCTCGGGACCCGCGCTGACGTTGCCCATCTTGTGCTGTGCGATCTTCGAACCCGGAATGCCGGTGATGTATTCGCGTCGCGTGTAGGCCGGCTTGCTAATCTTCCGGTACATCGAGGCGGGTTTGTCTGACATGGTTGTGGTTACTTACGAAAACGGAGGCCTACCGTGGGGATAAAGCCTTCGAACCGATACGTTCGGAGCCGCCCGTCGACGGCGCCGACGCGTGCGGGGAGCTGTGACGGTCTCCCCGGTGGAAACGCCGGGGTTCGCTCGCCGTCTCCCGCGTGTCCCAACTGGGAGTCGACGAACGCCCGAGCGGCGGACTGCACTGCGATCGGTGTGTGAGCCGCTTCAGTTGCCACTATAGAAACGGTGGACGACAGCGCGGCAAAAATCGTCGCTCAGTTACAGACGACGTACTCGGCGTCGTTCTTTTCGACGAGGCCCTCCCCCTCGAGACAGCTCAGGACCGAGAGGACGGCGATCTTTTTCATCGCCAGGACTTCGTTCAGATCCGTCGCCGTCGCTCCGCCGCTGGCCTCGAGGTAGAGGTAGACGAGTTTGGCCTGCGGGGAGTCGAGTTGGTCGGGAAGCGGGTCGAGCTGGGTAGTGGCGAGTTGTTGTTCTATCATCGTACCAGAAGGCACGACGAGGTTCTATATAAGTCTATTGTGCACCTGGGCAATATTGTGGGCACAGAATAAGGGACATAATATCAATATAATCTTAATCGACGATGCCATATTACACCACGAGAATCCCGTAGCACCCCCATAAATTCTTCTATAGTCCGAACAGTAATATCGGTGGCTCGAGCTACCACCGGTAAATATCTCGAGCGTATCGGCCCATTCCGTTCAACAGTCTGAGCATGTCGGCACAGATCAATAACGAAACGTGGTATCTATCCCCACTCTCAGTTCCGTATAAGGAGGCTAATATTCGCCCCGAAGTGGTCCGGGACGGTCCCGCCCGCGTCGGCCAAACGCCGCCGCGGTCGTCTCGTTGTGACGGGGGCGCGTTTAAGGACCTGCCACCGAAATTACCGGTATGGCGAGGAGTTTTCGAATCGGATCCCTGTTCGGGATCCCGATCAAACTCGACCTGACGTTTTTGCTCGTACTGCCGTTGTTCGCGTACCTGATTGGTGTGCAAACCCTCGAGGTGACGGAGATCTTAAACGGTGTCCTCGAGGCCGGGATCGACACGGCCGACGTCACCGCGGGCCTTACTCCCTGGATCCTCGGCTTCGTCGCGGCGGTCGGGCTGTTCGTCGGAGTCGTCCTCCACGAACTGGGCCACTCGCTGACCGCCCGGCGGTACGGGTTTCCGATCGAGTCGATCACGCTCTGGCTGTTCGGGGGCATCGCCGCGTTCTCGGAGATGCCCGAGGACTGGCGACAGGAGTTCGTCATCGCGATCGCCGGACCGATCGTCTCGGTACTCGTCGGAGTCGGTTCCTACGGGCTCTTCGCGCTCACGCCCGAGGCGTTCGGCGGGGCGCGGTTCGTCCTCGGCTACCTGGCCGTGCTCAACGTCGCACTCGCCGCCTTCAACATGATCCCTGCGTTCCCGATGGACGGCGGTCGCGTCCTCCGGGCGCTGCTCGCTCGCGGCCGCCCCTACGCACAGGCCACCCAACAGGCCGCGAGCATCGGGAAGCTGTTCGCGATCGCGATGGGGCTGTTCGGGCTGTTCCAGATCAACATCATCCTCATCGGCGTCGCCTTCTTCGTCTACATCGCCGCCTCGAGCGAGGCCCAGCAGGTGACGATGAAGGCCGCGTTCCGGGACGTGACGGTGCGGGACATCATGACCCCCGCCGGCGACCTCCACACGGTCGAGCCGAACGCGTCGGTCGCGGAGCTGCTCCGGCGGATGTTCACCGAGCGACACACGGGCTACCCGGTCGTCGAAACCGGCGGCGCCGGCGGCGAGCGACTCGTGGGGCTCGTGACGCTGTCGGACGCTCGCGACATCAAGCCCGTCGAGCGCGACGCCTACACCGTCGCCGACGTGATGACCACCGACCTGAAGACGGTCGATCCGGACTCGGACGCGATGACCGCCATCGAGCGGATGCGAGAGCACGACATCGGACGGCTCCTGGTGGTCGAACCGCCGAATGGCCGCGGCGCCGAGGGTTCCTTCGGCGACCCGGCCTCGAGGACCGACGGCGACCTGGTCGGACTGATCTCGCGGTCGGACGTGATGACCGCCTTCGACATCGTCCAGCAAAGCGGCGCCGTCGATCCCTCGGGTCGGCCTCGAACGGGCGATTGACGGGCGTCTCGACGGCCGGATCCAACATTCTTAACCGCGGGCGCGGCCGAGGGGCCACCGATGCCACCGGCCATCGAGACGACGGATCTCGTCAAGGAGTACGGCGACTTGTGCGCCTTGCAGGAGCTCTCGCTCACCGTCGAGGAAGGCGAGTTCTTCGGACTGCTCGGACCCAACGGGGCCGGGAAGACGACGTTTATCAACACGCTGGTCGGGCTCGTCCGCAAGACCGGCGGCGAGGCTCGGGTCTTCGGTCACGACGTCGAATCCGAGTACCGGCAGGCCCGTGACGCGATCGGGCTCGCACCCCAGGAGTTCAACGTCGACCGCTTTTTCCCCATCCGCGAGGTCCTCATGCACAAGGCCGGCTACCACGGAATCCCCGAGGACGAGGCCGCCGAGCGAGCCGACGAGGTCCTCAAGCGGGTCGGCATCTACGACAAGCGCGACGAGCGCTTCGACTGGCTCTCCGGCGGGATGAAGCGCCGACTGCTGCTCGCACGCGCGCTCGTGACCGATCCCGATCTGCTGATCCTCGACGAGCCGACCGCGGGCGTCGACGTCCAGCTGCGCCACGACCTCTGGGACCTCGTCACCGAGCTCAACGACGAGGGCACCACCATCCTGTTGACGACCCACTACATCGAGGAGGCCGAACGGCTCTGCGACCGCGTCGCGATCATGAACGAGGGCCGCAAGGTCACGGTCGCGACGCCCGACGACCTCAAACGGCGCGGATCGGACACCGTCGACGTCCGCCTCGAGTCGGCGCCGCCTGCCGCGGGCGCCCTCGAGCCCGCGCTCGGGCCGTACGCCCGCGACGTGACGACCCGCGGCGACCGCGTCGAGGTCCGCGTCGACGACGGGGGCTCGACCGCGCCGCGGCTGCTCAACGACCTCGAGGCCGCGGGCCACGAGATCGCCGACCTCGAGATCTCGCGGACCTCGCTCGAGGAGATCTTCGTCGATCTGACGGCCCAGGAGGACCGGACGGTCACCCGCTCGAGCGCGTCGGAGGGCGCGGACGAGACGGGCGAGGAGCCGGCCAAGCGAACCCAGGAGGGGGTCGTCTGATGCTCTCGGTCGGGTTCCGCGCGCTGTTCAAACGCGAGGTCCTGCGGTTCGTCCGTCGACCCAAGAACACGTTCATGCCGCCGGCGATCACGAACGTGCTGTACTTCGCGGTCTTCGGGGTGATCCTTGGCAACCGGATCGACCGGATCGCGGGCTTCGACTACATCCTCTTTATCGTCCCCGGCCTCGTCGTGCTGGGGGCGATCTCGAACGCCTTCGAGAACGCCTCGTTCTCGATCTTCCACGGACGGTGGAACGAGTACATCCACGAGACGCTGACCTCGCCGCTGTCGTACGTCGAGATGGTCGTCGCCTACGTCGGCTCCAGCGCGGTTCGCGGGCTCATCGTCGGCGTCATCATCGCCGCGGTCGGCCGGCTGTTCGTCCCGATCAGCATCGAGCACGGCCTCTACCTCGTCGCGACGATGGGCGTCGTCACGACGCTGTTCGCCGGCTTCGGGATCGTCGGCGGACTCCTCGCGCGGGACTTCGACGACCTGACCGTGATGAACCAGTTCATCCTCCGGCCGCTGGTCTTTTTCGGGGCCGTCTTCTACTCGCTCGAGACGTTCGAGCAGGCCTGGCAGGTCGGGCTCTCGCTGCTGAACCCGATGGTGTACATGGTCGACAGCGTCCGGTACGGGCTGTTGGGCTACTCGGACCTGACCGGCGTCGGGATCCTGCCCGCACCCTACGCCGAGTTCGCGCCGCTCGTCTCGCTGGCGGTACTCACGGCGTGTACCCTCGTCGTCCTGGCGATCGACGTCTACCTGTTCAAAACCGGGTACGGACTGACCGACTGACGGCTCGTCGACTCCCGGCTACTCGTCGGGATCGCCGACCCGAACCAGCTGCTTCCCGACGTTTTCGCCCTCGAACAGACCGAGGAACGCGTCGGGCGCGTTCTCGAAGCCCTCGACGGCGTTCTCGCGGTACCGGATCCGCCCGTCCCGAACGAACGCCGCGAGGCGGTCGAGGGCCTCGTCCCACCGACCCTCGTAGTCGCCCACGAGGAAACCCTCCACGCGGGCGCGCGACTCGACGAGTTTTCCGAGCTTCCGCGGCCCCGTCGGGACTTCCGTCGCGTTGTAGAGCGCGATCTGACCGCAGACGGCCACCCTCGAGCGGACGTTCAGCAGCGGCCAGACGGCGTCGGTGATCGGTCCGCCCACGTTATCGAAGTAGACGTCGATCCCGTCGGGACAGGCATCGGCCATCGCCCCGGAGAGGTCGTCGGTCTCGTCGTAGTTGATCGCCTCGTCGAAGCCGAGGTCGTCGGTGAGCCAGTCGACCTTCTCGTCGCTGCCGGCCGTGCCGACCACCCGCGCGCCGCTCAGTCGGGCGAGCTGACCCGCGACCGAGCCGACGGCGCCGGCCGCGGCCGAGACGACGACGGTGTCGCCGGGCCGGGGCTCGGCGACGTCGAGGGTCCCGAAGTACGCCGTCACGCCCGGCATCCCGAGGACGCCGAGCGCCGTCGAGATCGGTCCCCGGTCGGGGTCGACGCGGCGCAGCGCGTCGGCGTCGGCCACGGCGTGTTCCGCCCACAGGAGGTTCCCCGTCACGACGTCGCCCTCGTCGAACGCGTCGGCTTCCGATTCGACGACCTCGCCGACGACGGCGGCTCCCATCGGTTCGCCGACGTCCCACGGCTCGGCGTAGGATTCTTCGTCGCGCATCCGCCCGCGCATGTACGGGTCGACGGACTGGTAGCGGGTCTTTACGAGGACCTCGCCCGACTCGGGTTCGGGACGGTCGACGGTCACGAGGTCGAAGTTTTCGCGAGTCGGTTCGCCCGTCGGACGACTGGCGAGTCGCCACTGTCTGGTTTCTGCCATACCGAGACGGAGTGGTCGGCGACGGATGAACCGCGGGCTCGCGGAAGTCAGGTCCGGTACTGCGATCGAACGGGGCGAGAGACGCCTCGAGCGCGCTCGAGGACCTCCGACGAGACGCGACCGGCGTCGGAGTTTTTTCACCACCGTCCGCGTACGGTACCACATGGCGACCGACAACGACGACGGCGATCGCGACGAGGGCGATGCCGACGCGAACGCGACTCCCGACGGCCCCGACCGCGAGCGCGATTGCGACCACGAGGTCCTCGAGACCCTGCTCGCGGGTAACCGACGCCACGTCGACTCGCTGCCGGACGATTACTTCAGGGACGTCCGGACGGGTCAGCACCCGGGCGTCGTCGCGATCTGCTGTTCGGACTCCCGAGTACCCCACGAGCACATGTGGGGGTTCGACCACCCCGGCGCGGTCTTTACGCCGAGTAACATCGGCAACCAGGTCTGGGACGAGGACGACGGCGAGCGCATCGTCGACGGCGGGATCCTCTACCCGATCTACCACACCGAGACCGCGGTGGCGGCCGTCGTCGGCCACACCGGCTGCGGCGCCGTCACGGCGGCGTACCGGGTCGCGACCGGCGGCAACGTGCCCGGTCCCCAGGGCGTCGACAAGTGGGTCGAAATGCTGGTCCCCGTCGTCGAGGAGGCCCTCGAGCGCGGCGCCGTCGACGCCGACGCGGACGAGGAGACGGTCGTCAACCAGCTCGTCGAGTACAACGTCGATCGACAGGTGCAGTTCCTCCGCGACGCGGCGGACGTTCCCGACGATATCTCGATATACGGGTTCGTGTACGACTTTCAGAGGATCTACGGCGACGCGGACGGCCGCGCGTACCTGGTCAACGTCGACGGCGAGACCGATCCGGCGGCGATCCGCGAGTGCGTTCCGGACGGCTACGAGACGGCGGCCGTCAGCCTACTGTCCTAACTCGGGTGTCCCCGTCACGCAGCGTCGAACACGGTTCCGCGAGTCGGCCGTCGTTGTCCACTCCCGGAACCGACCTGCGTTCGCTCCTCGAGTCCGACGGGTTTCTACTACGCCGCTGCGCGGTCGTTGCCGCGAGCGACGATCGGGTCAGTCCCGCACCGACGCTGAAACGCCTTCCTGCTCTTGCTCCCGATCGCGGGCCGGAGCCGCCGTCCGCGACTGCGATACCGCCGTCCACTCGAGGTCGCCCAGATAGCGAAACGCCTCGGCGTTCCGCTGCGGGTCGACGACTAGCAGGTCGCCGATCCAGCCGTTGTCGACCAGCCGTTCGACGTCGTCGTGGCGGCGGAGGATCTCGGTCACGCGCTCGCGCGGCGCGCAGATGACCGCCGTCAGCCGGAGCGGCTGGTGGTACGGCTCGTCGTCGTCGAGCTGCAGCGACTGGAGCGGCAGGCCGGTCATCAGGTCGCCGCCGTTTCCCTGCACGACGCCGACGTTGCCCAGCGGGCTCTGCGTGACTTTCGAGCCGCTGCCGTAGACGCCGTTGTCCACGGTCGCGAAGTAGTACTGGTTGTTGATCCACTGGGTGACGACCAGTGGCCCCGTCATGATCGCCTCGAGGGCCTCGCCCTCGGGGTCGGTCGTCCAGTCGTAGGAGTGGAGGAACGCGCGGCCGTCTAAGTTCTCGTCGTCGGTCAGTTCGCGCGGCCCGATGACGAACGAGGCGTTGCCGGCTAGCCCCCACTCCGGACGGGTTTCGGCCCAGTCGGCCGCCCTGCGCTCGACTTCGGCGACGGCCTCGTCGGGGTCGACGTCGCCGTCGGTCATCGACTCGAGGCGCTCGGCCGCCGCGCCGGCCTGGGCGCGCTCGAGGTCGGCGCGCAACTGCTCGAGATCCTCGCGGTGCGTCTCGGGGACCGCGTCGTCGAACAGTTCGATCTCGTCGGTCGTCGTGTTGTGCTCGCCGGCGAGGAAGACCGTATCGTCGGGGATGTGGAAGCCGCGCTCGCGGAGTTCCGCCTGCACGTTCGAATCGTTGCAGATCGTCGCGAGCACGCGGGCGTTGGGTCCGCCGGGGTTACCGGCGCAGGCCCCGCAGTCGAGACTCGAATCGAACGGGTTGTTCGTCGTCCGGCTCGCGTGGCCCGCGAAGACGACCAGGCGGGCGAAGTCCGTCCAGCCCATGAGCGCGAAGGCGTTCTCGGCGTACTCGACTTTCGCTTCGAGGCTCATTCCCTGCGGGAGGTCGTGGTCCGCGTGCGTGTGGTCCTCGTGGTCGGCGTACTCGAGGGCCGGCGAGCAGAACTCGTGTCGGCTCGGGACGCGCTCGTCGACGGCGTTCTCGAGCGAGGCGATCGCCGAGGGAGCGAGCGTCCGCGCGGCCATGGCCGAGCCGTAGGCGGCACCGCCGCCCTCGACGAACGGGAAGGCGGCGACGACGTTGGCCTTGAGCCGCTTGAAGTGTTTCCGCGTCACCTTCGCGAGGCCGGTCCAGCGGTCGCGTTTCGTCACCGTCTCTTCGTCGTCGGGCCGGTCGACCACGCGGTGCTCGGGCTCGACGATCGGCGGACAGGCGTCGACGGAGGCGGTCGCTTCGTACCCCTGGTACCGCATCGGGACGCCGAAGAAGCCGGCGTAGCCGTGGGTCTCGTAGTTTCCCTGCTGCTCGATGTGACGGCGAACGATCTCCGAGCGCGTGTCGATGCAGAACACCAGTTGCCCGGCGGGCCGAGACGTCTCGCCCGCGTCGGCCGGATCGGTCACGGAGCCGTCGAGTTGCTCGAGCAAGCGCCCGCGGTAGCTCCTCTCCCAGGCGGTCAGCCAGATCTCGGAAAGCGGCGGCTCCGCGTCCTCGCCGTCGCCGGAATCGGAATCCTCGTCCGCAGACGGCGGCTCGATCGGCGCATCCAGTCGGTCCGCAAGCGTCAGGCGCACCGCGAGATACTCCCGCAGCGTGATCGGGTACTCGGCCTGCCAGGGGTCGGTATCGTCGTCGACGCGCTGCTTGATGAATCCGGTCCAGCCCGGCAGCGCGGCGAAGTGGCCCTCGGCGATGTCGGTCCACCGACTCTCGGGGTGCTCGTCGAGGATTGACTCGAGCGCCTCGGTCGCCGTTTCCGGGAGGTCCGAGGGATCGTCACAGCCCGGCACGTCGCCGCCGTAGGGCGCGACCGAGCGCCAGGCGGCGTAGAACCCCTCCTCGCGGTTCGGCATCGGCCACTTGGCCTGGCCCTCGTCGAGGAAGGCGCCGAGCCACTTCGAGAGCACGCGGTCGACGGTCTCGGTCGCGCCGTCGGACTCGGCGTCGCGCGTCGCTTCGGTCTCGGCCAGCTCCTCGAGGAGTCGCTCTGGATCGCGGTCGATCCCGCGGGCCTCGAGTTCGGCGGCGAGCACGTCGGAATCGATCTGGCCGCGCTCCCACGCCGTGCGGAAGACGTCGGGGTGCGGGTAGCCCCGCCCGCTGAACAGGCGCTCGGCCTCGTCGACGGCCCGGTGGAACGGCTGCTCCTCGAACCCCGAGAGGGGGTTGGCCGTGACGAACGAGTACAGCGGCCAGACGGAGCCGACCCGCTCGGCCGCCCGCTCGATCGTCGCGGCGATGGGGTCCCGATCGGAGTCCGTCTCGGGGCGGTCAGTCTGGTCGCGTTGCTGTGGTGTCTGTTCGGTCCGGGCGCGTTCGAGGTCTTGGGCCGTCTGCTTAGACATCTTTGTACTCCTCCTTGTTCGTGAGGACGGTCGACGAATCCGGCTGCGAGAGGTTCAACAGCGCGACGTAGAGGCGCTCGCTCGAGCGGTGCCACCCCAGTTCCGTCGCGAGGTAGGCCCCGACGAACAGGGCGACGACGAGGCCGTGGGCGATCGTTACGTCGGTCGAAGCGTGGGTCATCGCGGAGGGAACCACCGCCGAGATCGCGTTGTACAGCAGGGCGTATCCCCCGATAGCCGTGAGAACGACCAGCGGGACGCTGACGAACCGGACCGACCGTGGCAGCGTCGTCCGGTTGAGGATGTCCCGCGCCGCGGTCAGGGTCGTCAGGACCACGACGAGCGTCAGGATCGTCCCGCTGTCGAAGGCCAGCCCCGTGGCCTTCCCGGTGAGCGCGCCGAAGAGCACGCCGCCGCCGACGGCCGTGAACAGGCTGACGACGGCGCTCGAGAAGCCGAACTCGGTGTGGCCGGCGTGTTTGGCGGTGGAGTGAGGCGCCGTCTCCTCGACGGCGGCCCCCGACGAGAGGAAGAGGTAGGCCTTGTAGAAGCCGTGCAGGACGAGGTGGGCGATCGCGGCCGCGAAAAAGCCCAGTCCACACTGGAGGATCATAAAGCCCATCTGGGCCATCGTCGAGCTGCCGAGCTTGCGCTTGACGTTCGTCTGGACGAGCAGCATCGCCTGCCCCAGCAGGGCGCTGACCGCGCCCAGAAGGACGACGATCGACATGATCGCGAGGTGGTCGGCGACCAGCGGGGCAAAGCGTGTCAGCAGGACCCCGCCCGCGTTGACGAAGCCGGCGTGCATCAGCGCCGAGGCAGGCGTCGGCGCCGTCATCGAGGACAGCAACCAGCCGTGGAACGGGAACAGCGCCGACTGGATCAGCGCCGCGAGGACGATCCCGCCGGCGGCGACGAGGCCGACCGTCCCGGAGACGCCCTCGAGACCGCCGAGGATGCCGGCGATGGAGGTCGTCCCGGTCTCCCAGGCCAGCAGCGCCAGGCTCCCGGCGAGGGCCGCGCTGCTGGCGACGAAGTACCGACGCGCCAGCGCGCCGGCGGCCCGCGCCTGCTCCCACTCGCGGACGTGGCCGATGAGGCCGGCCATCAGCAGGCCCATCGCGAGCCACGCCGCCACGAACAGCGCGACGTGATTCGCCGCCGTAAGCACCATCACGACGAGCGTGAACGCGAACACGCGAGCGAAAAAGCGCTCGAGGTCGCGGTCGCCCGCCATGTAGCGCCGGGAGTAGCTGTGGACGATGCCGCTGAAGAAGGTGACCACTACCCACAGCACCGCGGTCAGTCCGTCGACGACCGCGTAGTCGGCGCCGGTCCACGGCTCGCCCCGTCGGACCGTCAGCGCGAGGACGCCGACGCTACAGAGGAACAGCACCCACACCAATCGCGTCGACGCTCGCGGAACGACCGAATCGTCCGTCGTCGTCAGTTCCGAGAGTTGTGCGGCGTCGATCGAGCGTTCGTCAGTCATGCGTCGAATCTTTCCTCCGACCAGTTCGGACGGTCACACTGCGGGGCCCGTCTGGTCGTCGCTACCACCGTTTTGAACATCCTGGTTATTATAACCTGCTGTTCGAACAAATCGTTCGCCGAAAACCGTGTGAAAGAACAGCATGGTCTCCCGCAAGAAGTGCCGCGAACCGACCTGCCGACTCTCCGCGCATCTTGAGGGTCCGCCGCGCTGGTACGACGAAGACGCCGCCGACGCGGCGTTACCGTCGGACTCGGACGGTGCGAAGTAGTATAAAAATCGAACGGGAACCGGGTGACGGCGCGGTCACTCAGCGGAGAACTCGTCGAACGACGTCGACTCGTGGCTGCGCACGAGGACCTCGTCGGTGATCGTCAGGCCCATATCGGAGAGCTCCTGGGCGATCGGCGTGATGCCCCGATCGTTCTTGACGACGGCCGTCACGAGGAGGTTCTCCTCGCCCGTCACCAGTTCCTGGACCGAGACGACGCCGGGAATGTCCAGGATCTCCTCGAGGTAGTCGCCCCGCTCCGGGATCGGCGCCGTACAGAAGAGCAGCATCCGGATCGGATAGCCGGACTTCGTGTAGTCGATGTTGGCGCTGTACCCCTTGATGACCCCTTCCGACTCCAAGCGCTGGATCCGCTTGCGGACCGTACTCGAGGACGCGTCGGTCCGTTCGGCAATCTCGCCGGAGGAAAGGTTCCGGGCCTCCTCCTGGAGCGCGTAGAGGATCTCCCGGTCGACCGCGTCGAGTTCGTACTCGGCCATACCGGGTCGTTTCGACCGGCCAATATAAGGGACTTCGCCCGAATCCCGCGTTCCGGGCCGTCGTACGGCGCTCGTCGTCGATCCCGGGTGACGAGCGGACGAACACCCGTTTCTCGAGGCCGACGACGGGTACCCCGATACAAGGGCGAAAATCGCCGACGACGGCGAACGTGACAGCCGGTACGCTGTCGATCGACGAACCGCAGCGTTTATACATATCCGTCCACTCTCTTCAGAAGCAATGGCGAAAGGAACCGTTGATTTCTTCAACGACACTGGCGGCTACGGATTCATCGAGACTGAGGACGCGGACGAGGACGTCTTCTTCCACATGGAAGACATCGGCGGCCCGGACCTCGAGGAAGGACAGGAGCTCGAGTTCGACATCGAGCAGGCCCCCAAGGGCCCGCGCGCGACGAACGTCGAGCGCCTGTAAGGCGGATTCGTAACGGTATCGGCTCTTGACTGCAGTATTTTACACTTCTTAGCCGCGGCTCCGGTCACGGCGAGACGGCCGAACTACAACGTTTAGTGGCTCCCCACCCGACTCACGGGTATGTCCGAACCCGAACCGCGCGTTCGCCGTCGAAACGAGATCGAGTACGAGGCAGTCGACGCCGCCGACGGCCTCGAGAAGGGCGTTCTGATCGACGAGAGCCACGGCGCGCCGAACTTCGCGATCCGGCGATTCGTCCTCGAGGCCGGCGCCGAGGTCCCCGAACACACGAACGCGGTCGAGCACGAACAGTACGTCCTCGAGGGTGAGTACACGGTGGGCATCGGGGACGAGGAACGCGAGGTCGAGGCGGGCGACTCCCTGCTGATCCCCGCGGGCACCGTCCACTGGTACCGCAACGAGGGCGAGGAACCCGGCGCCTTCCTCTGTGCGGTTCCCAACGGCGACGACGAGATCGAACTCCTCGAGTAGCGGGCGGACAGTTCTATACGGGCGACGATCCAACCGTCCGGACAGCCGTGAACGTACTGCTGATCCTTGGGCACCCACGGACGGACAGTTACTGCGCCGCGTTGGCAGACGCCTACCGCGAGGGCGCTCGCGAGGCCGACGGCGACGTGCGCGAGCTCGCGGTCGCCGACCTCGAGTTCGACCCCGACGTCCGCGCCGATTCTCCCGAGAACCAGCCCCTCGAGCCGGACCTGCGGGCGGCCCAACGGGAGCTCGAGTGGGCCGACCACCTCGTCTTCGTCTACCCGAACTGGTGGGGGACGATGCCCGCCCGACTCAAGGGGTTTTTCGACCGGATGTTCAGGCCGGGCTTCGCCTTCTCCTTCTACGACGAGGGCGAGGGCGCGGGCAAGGAGGAGCTGCTCGACGACAAGACCGCCGAACTGATCGTCACGATGGACGTCCCCCCGCGGATCTACCGCTGGTTCCTTCGCCAGCCCGGCAACCACGCCCTCAAGCGCGCGACGCTCGGCTACGCGGGCGTGCGAACGACGCGAGTGACGAACCTGGGACCGATCGAGGACTCGAGCCTCGAGCAACGCGAGGACTGGCTCAAGGAGGTCCGGGAGCTGGGCCGCAGCCTCGAGACGGGGCCCGACACGCGGCTGGGACGGGCGAAGCGAACGGCGACGAGCTGGCTGAAGGCGCTGCGCCTGCAGTTCTACCCGATGGCCTGGATCGCCTACACCGTCGGCGCGCTGGCGGCGGCCGGCTCGGACGCGTTCTCGGCGGGCGCGTACTGGCTCGGGCTCGGCTTCCTCTTCGTCCTCGAGGCCGCGACGGTATTGAGCAACGAGTACGCGGATTACGAGACCGACCGGGAGAACACCTTCGCCGGCCCGTTCACCGGGGGTTCCCGCGTGCTGGTCGACGACGAACTGTCGTTCGGGCAGGTGCGGGCCGGGATCGGCGCGTTCCTCGCGGCGGCCGTCGCACTCGGCGGTGCCGCGGCGCTCGCCGGGGTCGGCTCGACGGCGGCGACCGCGGGGACGATGGGGGTGCTCGCGGCGCTGGCGCTCGGCTACACGCTCCCGCCGCTGCGGCTCGCCTACCGCACGCTGGGGGAGCTCGACGTCGCCGTCACCCACAGCGTCGGCGTCCTGGTGCTTGGCTTTCTCGTTCTCGGCGGTTCGTGGCGCGACCCGCTCCCGTGGCTGCTGGGACTCCCGTTCCTGCTGTCGGTGCTGCCCGCGATCACCCTGGCTGGCGTGCCCGACGTCGCCGCCGATCGGCTCGCGGACAAGCGGACGATCGCCGTCCGGTTCGGCGTCGACGGCGCCGCGACCGTGGCCGCGGGGACGGCCGTCCTCGGTGCGCTGCTGGGCGCTCTCCTGGGGTTGCTCGACGTCGTTCCCGGCTACGGTCCGGCGATCTACCTCTCGCTCGTCCACGCGCTGGGGCTGGTCTGGCTGCTTCGGGAGCGACTCGAGCCCGACGCGGGCGCTCAGCGCATCGACCTGTTGATGGCGGCCTCGCTGAGCTACATCGTCTGGTTCGGCGTCGTCCCGCTGGTCGGGCTGCTGTGAGCCCGAACGGTCCCGTCAGTCGTCGGCGGGATCCGGCGTCGCGTAGTCGGGACGGCCGTCGGCCACCTCGTGGAGCGCGTTCGCGACCGTCCCGTGCTCGGCGGCGTGGGGCCGACCCGGCGCGTCGTCGTAGCCGGAGTCGAAGATCCGGTTGCGGTTGAGGGTCAGCTTCGTGAACTCCGGCCGGAGCAGGTCGAACAGCTCGAAGCGGTCCTCGAGTTCGGGAAACCGCGCCTGGTAGTCAAGGATCGCCTCCCGGGCATGGGTCCAGAACCGCTCCTCGGGGTACTCCTCGTGGACCTCGAGGACGTCCGCGACGTAGCGCAACACGCAGACGAACAGCCCGGAGAAGATGAACTGACAGAGCCCTTCGGGGGGTTCCTTGCGGAGCACGTCGTGAACCTCGTCGGGCAGGGCCTCGAGTTCGGGCAACGGTCGGTCGCTCACGTTGACGTCGTCGACGAAGTCCTTGACCGCCAGTCGCGTCGGCACGCCGTCCTCGAGGATCAGGATGGTGTTCTGGCCGTGCGGGGAGAACACCGTCCCGTACCGGTAGAGGAAGTGCAACAGCGGCGGGAGCACGGTGTCGAAGAACTCCTCGAGCCACTCGTCGAGTGTGAGCCCGGAGCGTTCGACGAGCCGGGAGATGAAGGGCTCGCCGTCGACCTGAAACAGCGCCGAGAGGGTGACAGCGCGCTCGTCGTCCTCGAGGAACGTGTAGATCGACTCGCGCCAGACGGCGCCCAGCAGCTCGTGGTACTGGTACGGCGAGCCGTCGATATCGGTGAAGTCGCCGTGATCGTAGTTGATGCCGGCGATCTCGCCAGGGAGGACGACGCCCTGCTCCTGCAGGAACTCGTCGTCCTCGTAGATCCCCCGGATGTACTCGGTGACCGTCGGCGCGAGTTCGGTGCGTTCGCCGGGCAGGCCCCGCCAGACGAGCGTGTTGAGGATCCGCATCGGTACCTTGACGTGGTGTTTCGACTCGTCGTCGAGGTTGACGAACGTGCGAACCGACTGCTGTGGAAGGTACTCGTCGGGGCCCTCGCCCAGCGGGACGACGTCGTCGGCGGCGATGTCGTCGGGAAACAGCGGGATGATGCTGTTGTCCCACTGCCAGTCGTGAACCGGCAGGAGGTAGTAGGCGTCGGGGTCGAGCCCCCGATCGGCGAGGCGATCGTGGAACACGTCGTAGGTGTCGCCCAGTTCGCTACGGACGAGCGAGTCGTGATCGACGTCCTCGGTGCCGACGAACGTCGCCTTCTCCCGGCGAACGGCGACCCAGGAGAGGGTCACGGGCTCTTTCAGCTCGGGCGCGTACCGCCGGTAGTCGTCGTACCCCCAGCCGAGCCGGCCCTTGTTGTAGGTGATCCAGGGGTGGCCGTCCGTTTCGCCCTCGAGGCGGGCGTAGTCGAGTTCGAGGGGGTCGAACTCCTCGCGCTCGCGCCGTCGGGCCTCGACGTGGGCGTCGGCCAGCAGCGTGCGCTTGTACTCCCGGACGAGGTTCCCCTCGGTGAGGCCCTCGAGATCGGTCGCCTCGCCGAGATCCCGCAACAGGCGAAGCGGGTCGTCGAGGGCGGCCCACGTCCCGTTCCCCTCCCGCCGCTGGACGGTCTCCCCGTGAACGTGGAGGCTGTCCATCAGTCGCTCGGTCGCCTCGAAGCGGTAGCTCGCATCGCCGAGGTCGACCCGGTAGGTGGCGCGGTCGTCGCCGGCCTCGACCGACCGCGGATCGAGGATCTCCTCGTAGGCGAACTCTTCGAGCATCTTCGTCAGGAGGCGGCGCTCGACCGTCTCCCATACCTCCGCGTCCAGTGCGTTCCGTCGGATGGTGTCGTTCGGGTTCATGTCAGTCGTCTTGCGTCGGCGTCGGGGTCGGTTCGCTCCCGGGACGGGAGGCGCCTGGTGCGCGCTCGAGGAATCGCTCGACCGAGAAGTCCTGGAAGACGGTGTCCGTGTCCTCGGGGTAGGCCTCGCGGCCGACCAGCCGGTTGACGAACCCCGCGTTCCGGTCGCAGCCCAGCCCGAGGTCGGGGACGCCCACGCCGTGGGTGTGCACCTCGGCGTTCTGGAGGAAGACGTCGCCCGCGGCGTCGATCTCGAGGCGGTGGTCCGCGGTCACCTCGAACCGCCCGCGGTCGTCCCACGCGATGCGATCCGCGAGGGGCTCGAGAAAGTCGGGAACCGGGCGCTCGTACCCGGTCCCGAGGATCACGACCTCGCTCTCGTGGACGAACGGCTCCTCGGCCTGCCACTGGCGGCAGTCGAGGGCGTAGGCGTCCCCGACGGGTTCGACGTCCCGAACCTCGGTCATCGCGAAGAGCCCGACGTCGGGCTCGCGGTCGCCGATCGAGCGCCGGTAGAGCAGGTCGTAGATCTCGGCGCTCGTTCCGGGATCGACGCCCTTGTACAGCAGATCCTGGTTCGGGATCAGGTCGTCCTTGACTTCCTGGGGGAGATCGTAGACGTAGCGCTCGTACTCCGGGGAGAAGTGCTGGAGCCCCAGCTTCGAGTACTCCATCGGGAAGAACCCCTCGGAGCGGGTCAGCCAGTCCAGGCGGTACCCGCCCTCGGGCTGGCGCTCGAGCAGGTCCTGGAACACCTCCGCGGCGCTCTGTCCGGAGCCGACGACGGTGATCGAGTCGGCCGCGAGCGCGCGGTCTCGCTCGTGGCGGTAGCGGGCGGTGTGGAACACGTCCTCGTCGGCCTCGCACTCGAGGGCGTCGGGGACCTGCGGTCGGGAGCCGATCCCCAGCGCGAGGTGCTCGCCGCGGTACTCGAAGCGCTCGCCGGTCTCGGGGTGTTCGGCGGCGACGACGTACTGCTCGCGGTCGGCGTCCCACCGGACCGCCGTCACCTCGCGGCTGAACCGACAGCTCCCGAGGCGCTCGGCGACCCAGCGGAGGTAGTCGTCGTACTCCCGCCGGGGGATCTGGAACCGCTCGTAGAAGTAAAACTCGTAGATCCGTCCGGTCTCGCGCAGGTAGTTGAGGTAGCTGTGGGGATTGGTCGGATCCGCCAGCGTCACCAGGTCCGCGAGGAAGGGGACCTCCAGGGTTGCGCCCTCGAGGAGCATCCCTTCGTGCCAGCGAAACTCGGCGTCGCGCTCGAGGAAGGCCGCGTCGACGTCCTCCTCGAGGCCGTCCAGTAGCGCCGCGAGCCCGAGGTTGAACGGCCCGAGGCCGACGCCGACGACGTCGTAGACGCCGTCGTCAGTCATCCGTCCCACCTCCGGCGCCGGCTCGAGCGAGGTCGTCGTCGGCGACGCCCTCGTCGACGGCGAGGGAATCGGCGAGCGCCGCCGACTCGAACCGCTCGCGCTCGCAGACCACCAGCAGCGCGTCCTTCTCGGCCTCCTCGAAGCGGAACTCCCCGCGGGGTTCGAACCCGCAGTCCTCGAAGACCGCGATCGCGCGGTCGTTGCGGGCGTCGGGTTCGGCGATCACCCGGTCGGTTTCGGAGCGGCGAAACTGCATGGCGACGACCGCCCGCAACAGCGGTCGGGCGTACCCCCGGCCGAGGTACTCCTCGGGGCCGATAAGCAGGTGGACGCCCCGGTCCGCGGGGTCGGCGTCGTAGTGGTTCGCGACGTCGTCCTCGGCCGCCCGGTAACACTCCCAGTAGCTCATCGGGACGTGGTCGAGACAGCCGACGTACGGCGTGAGGTGGTCGTCCGCGAGTTTGTCCGCGAGGCGGTCCCGAAACGCCGCCAGCGGCAGGTCGAGCCGCCAGTACGGTTTCACGTGCTCGCTTCCGAGCCAGGCGTGGAGACGCCCGAGGTCGCGCTCGAGGGTCGCCTGGCGCAGCGAGATCGTCCGATCGATACGTCGGTCGTGGGCCTGGTAGTCGTAGTCGGCCGCGACGGTAGCTTTCGGTCGTGTCATGGATCGAGTTCCGCGACGAGCGGGTTCGTCACGTCCGCGTAGACGGACTGGTTCTCGAGGTCGTTCTCCAGTTCGTCGAGCCCCCGGAAGCGGGTCAGCAGGTTCGCCTTGCACGGGATCGTGGGGGACTCGAGCAGCGGGCCGAGGAAGTTCGAGGAGGGGCGGTCGTAGCGCTCGCGGGCGCGCTCGAGTTCCTCGCGCAGCAGCGCCAGGAGCCGGCGCTCCCCGACGAGGTCGGCGCAGCCGAAGGCGTTGATCAGGTCGACGGCGTTGTTCAGGATCACGTAGTACCGAAGTCGCTCGTCAGCGACGGCGTCCGCACAGACGGTGTCTGCGCGCTCGCCGACGCCGGGCAGGTAGTCGTCGACCGCGGGGTAGACCGACTCGGGGAAGTAAAAGCCCTGATTGTCGCGATACCGGAACGCGTCGGGGTAGCCCCCGTCGTCGAGCGCGAGGACGGAGTTCTGCTGGTGGGCCTCGAGGCCGACCCCCTGGACGAGGTAGAGCCAGAGCACCGGGCGGATCCCGATCTCGAGGTAGCGGCGGAACCACTCCTCGCTCACCGTCTCCGTGGACCGACCCTCCCGGTCGGCGATCCCCGCGACGAGCCGGCCGAGCCGCGAGGGGCCCGCGATCCCGTCCTGGCACAGCGACGCCAGCGGGGTCGCGTTCTCGGCGGCATCCCCGCGGAACGGGTTCGATCGAAGGATCGTCTCGAGTCCGGACTCGCGGTCGTCGCCGACGTCCAGCGCGAGGTAAGCGGGATCGCGGACGACGTCGAAGGCGGGAAACGCCGCGTCCAGTTCGTCGCCGAACTCGGTCTCGAGGAGTTCGGCGACTGCGACGCCCCGTTCGAGTTCGGGGCGCTTGTTCGCTCGCACGGAGTTCGTGATTCGCACGTGCAGCGACGACTTCACCATGAACGGCGCGGCCTCGCTGTACAGCGTTCGGACCGACGTCGTCGGGTAAAACTCCCGGCCGACCGCACCGAGGTGCTCGAGGCCGTCCCCGAGGCGGTCCCGAACCCGGGGCTGGTCGAGCAGGTAGTCGGCCTGCCAGGGATGGACGGGCAGGAGGACGTCCTCGCTCTCGACGTGCTCGGCGACGAACGACGCCGACACCTCGGGATCGTTCCGGAGGGCGTCGTTCACCCAGCTCGCGGCGCTTCGCTCGAGCGCCGAGTCGGCGGTCACGAGGGCGGGGTCAGCCCGGAAGTACTGCAGCGGGAACGAGCCCCGCAGTTCGGGCGCGTAGGTCGCGCGGTCGCGGGCCGCGATCCCCTGCCGACTCTTCGGGGTCGGGTGGCGGTGGTGGCCGAAGACCAGCGCCTGTTCGGCGTCCCGGAAGGACAGCTCCGGAGCGTAGAGTCTCGCCTCGTCGCCCGCCCGCGCCGCGACGAACGACGCGACGTTGCGCTTGCTTCGAAGGACCCGCTCGAGCAGGTCGTCCGGAACCGCGTCGCCGTCGGCGGCGAGCGAGAGGTCCTTCACGACGAGCGCGGCGAGGGTGGCCGCGTCGACCGATGGGGCCGTCCCGTCGGGGAGCCGGTACCGAACGGGCGTCTCGAACAGGTGTCGCTCGGTGGGCGAGCGGTACGCGAGCGGGGCCAGCAGATCGACGCCCTGTTCGGGAAGCGTCGCCCGGAGGAGCCCGTCGGGTCCGGGATCGACGCCGGCGACCCCGTCCTCGCGGACCTCGTACGCGCCCGTCTCGCGCAGGTAGCAGTTGAAGAAGGCGTGGACGGTGGCGTCGTCGGCCCGCTCGGCGGGATCGACGTCCACGTCCGTCGCCTCGTCCGCCATCCGGGGATCGAGGCCGCTGCTCACGCGACCACCCCCCTGGCGTCGGCGACTGCGGATCCGCACTCGCGGACGGCCTCGAGGATCGCTCCGACGTCCTCGATGGTCGCGGTCGGGTTCAGCAGGGTGAGCTTCAGACTGGTCGCGCCGTCGACCTCGGTGCGGGCCACGACCGCGCGTCCGTCCTCGAGGAGCTCCCGCCTGACGGCGGCGTTCAGCCGTCCGGCCTCCGCGTCGGTCATCCCCTCGCGGGGGCGATAGCGGAAGACGACCGCGTTCAGCGTCGGGTCGCCGAGCAGCTCGAAGTCCGCGGCCGCCTCGAGCAGCGCCGCGGCCTCGTCGGCCAGCTCGAGGGTGTCCTCGACGAGGGCGGCCATCCCCGACCGCCCGAGCGCGCGGAACGCGACGTAGGGCTTCAGGGCGTCGAACCGCCGCGTCGTCTGGACCGACTTCGCGACGAGGTTCGGCACCCCGCGGTCGTCGTGGGCCTCGGGGTTGAGGTAGGCGGCGTTGCGGGCCATCCACCGGAACGCGTCGCCGTCCCGAACGAGCAACGCCCCGCAGCTGATCGGCTGGTAGAACAGCTTGTGGAAGTCGACGGCGACGGAGTCGGCCCGCTCGAGTCCCTCGAGGAGGTCCCCGTACTCCTCGCTTACTGCGAGGGCGCCGCCGTAGGCCGCGTCGACGTGGAACCAGAGCCCGTGCTCGGCGGCCGCGTCGGCGAGCGCCCCGAGCGGGTCGATGCTGCCGAAGTCGGTGGTCCCCGCGGTGGCGACGAGGGCGAACGGCTCGGCGTCCCGGCCCTCGAGGTCATCCAGCGTCTCCTCGAGCGCGTCGGGATCCATCCGACGGCGGTCGTCGGTCGGGACGGTGACGACGGCGTCCTCGCCGAGGCCGAGGTGGTGGGCGGCCTGTTTGGCCGTGAAGTGCGCCGCGTCCGAACAGAGAACTCGCAGCGAGTCGGCACCCGGGGGGATCCCCTCGGCCTGAACGTCCCGATCGAACCGGCGGGCACAGCACCGATCGCGGGCCAGCAGCAGGGCCTGGAAGTTCGACTGGGTCCCGCCACTGGTAAAGACGCCGTCCGCGCCCGCGGGGAGGTCGAACAGGTCACAGAGGGCGTCGACGACGCGCTCCTCGAGGACCGTCGCGGCGGGCGCCTGGTCGAACGAGTCAAGCGACTGGTTGGTCGCCGACAGCATCGCCTCGGCGGCCAGCCCGGGGATCGACGGCGGACACTGGAGGTGGGCGACACACCGCGGGTTCGAGGGGTCGACTGAGTGGACGAGGACTCGCTCGGCGACCGCCTCGATCGTCGCCTCGAGCCCCTGCCCGTCCTCCGGAACGACCGGATCGTCGAAGCGCTCGGCGAGCGCCGCAGGCGAGGCCCCCGAGTAGGGATCGTCGCCCGCGGCGACCGCATCGAGCACCGCGTCGGTCGCCAGCTCCATCGCCTCGCGGTAGGCGGCGTCGCCGCGGTCGGATCCGAGGAACAGTTCGTCGGCGCTCATGCGCTCGCCTCCGGGGTTCGCCTGCCCCCCTCGAGGACGGACGTGACCGCCTCGTCGAAGATCGATGCGATCTCGTCGACCTGCTCGCGCGAGACGATCAGCGGTGGGAGGAATCGCGCGGTGGCGCTCCCCCGACCGCCGAGTTCGACGACGAGACCGCGGTCGAAACACGCGGCCTGGACGTCCGCGGCGAGGTCGCCGTCGGGGGCGTGGTGGCCAGGACCCTGCCAGTCGGCGTCCCGGTCGACGAACTCGACGCCGAGCATCAGGCCGCGACCCCGCACGTCGCCGACCGCGTCGAACCGCTCGGCGGTCGCCTCGAGGCGCTCGCGCAGGCGCGCGCCGACGTCGGCGGCGTGGTCCGCGAGGTCGTGCTCGAGGACGTAGTCGATCGTCGCCTCGCCGGCGGCCATCGCGAGCTGATTGCCCCGGAAGGTGCCGGCGTGGGCGCCGGGCTCCCAGACGTCGAGCGACTCGTCGTAGACGACGACCGCGAGGGGCAGTCCGCCCCCGATCGCCTTCGAGAGCGTGAGGACGTCGGGAACGACGTCGGCGTGCTCGAACGCGTAGCGTTCGCCCGTGCGGCCGAGCCCCGTCTGGATCTCGTCGAGGATCAGCGGGATCTCGCGCTCGCGCGTGATCCGTCGGATCTCGCGGAGCCAGTCCTCGGGCGCGGGCACCGCCCCCGCCTCGCCCTGAACGGGCTCGAGGATCATCCCCGCGGGTTCGGTGATCCCGCTTTCGGGGTCCTCGAGGAGGCGCTCGACGTACCGGCTGGCCGTTCGGTGCCCCTCCTCCCCGCCGATGCCGAACGGACAGCGGTAGTCGTTGGGGTAGGGGAGGTGGTGAACGTCGCTCATCAGCCCCGGAACGGGCTCCTTGGCGTCGGTGTCGCCCATCAGGCTGAGCGCGCCGCTGGTCATCCCGTGGTAGGCGCCCTGGAACCCCAGGACGCTCCGGTTACCCGTCGCCGTCTTGACGAGTTTCAGCGCCGCCTCGACGGCGTCCGTTCCGGCGGGGCTGCAGAACTGCACCTTCGCGGAGCGGGCGAACTCGTCGGGGAGGCTCTCGAACAGCGAGTCGACGAACCGCTCCTTTGCAGGGGTCGAGATGTCGAGGGTGTGCAGCGGCCGATCGGCCTCGAGAACCCGCTCCATCGCATCGATCACCCGCGGGTGGTTGTGCCCGAGCGCGAGCGTCCCCGCCCCCGCGAGACAGTCGTAGTACTCGTCGCCGTCCATGTCCGTCACCGTCACGCCGTCGGCCTCGCGGATGGCAAAGGGGAGGTGGCGAGGGTACGTCCGCGCGGCGGACTCGCGTTCGGTCTGCTGTGCGAGTAGCTCCTCGTTGCCGCGTCCGCGGTAGCTCACGGGGCGACACCTCCGCACGCGGCTGATTTCTGCACACGATACCGCTGATTTCGATTCGGATCTCCTCGCATGTATCGATTTAGGCTACCCTAAAAGATTGTAAATCCACTGGTTTTAGGTCGGCCTAAATAAAGAGCAGTGACACGTTCGGTCGGGGCGGCGGAATCGAGCGACGAATCCGAGCGCCCGAAAGACGGAACGACGGCCGGAAGTCGTTTCCGCGAGAAGCGACAGGGCCGAGTCGTTCGGTGAACGGCCGCCCCTCGAGACGGCCCCCGACAGTCGATCGCCGACGGACTCCCGCTCGAGGGTCGAACCGATCGCCGTCGCGTCGGTTCGCAATCACAACTCCTATATGTCTTTTAGGCACACCTAAATGGTGATGGGAGAAGCGAAGTCGGTCGGGGGACACCCGTCGGCCCGTGAACGGGAAAACTGGCTGACGGGAACGCTCGTGCTTTTCTGTCTGGCGAGCACGGTCGTCACCGTCGTCGCCGGGCTAATACAGGTGAGCTTCGGAGAGTACTCGATGACGTTGCGCGGGGCCTGGGAGGCGGTGTTCAACCCCGCAGTGATCTTCAACCTCGAGGCCTGGTCGTCGTTCCTGTTCGGAACGGAACCGCCGGACGTGAGCACCGAGAGCGTCGTCGTCTGGAGCCTCCGACTGCCGCGGGTGTTCGTCGGCGTTATCGCGGGCGCGACGCTGGCCGTCTCCGGGGCGATCTTCCAGGCGGTGACACGCAACGAACTGGCGAGTCCCTTCGTTCTGGGCGTCAGCTCGGGGGCCGGATTCGCCGTCCTGGCGACGCTCGTCGTCTTCAGCGGCCTCTCGCCGTTCCTGCCGCTGATCGCCGCTTTGGGCGGCACGCTCGCGTTTCTGGTCGTCTACACGATCGCCTGGAAGGGCGGGACCAGTCCCGTCCGACTCGTACTCGCCGGCGTCATCGTCAACATGGTCTTCCAGTCCCTCCAGCAGGGGCTGTTCTTCTTCGCCGACGATCTGGGCGTCGTCCAGAGCGCGATCGCCTGGCTCACGGGATCGCTGACCGGAACCGGGTGGGCGGAGGTCCGGATCGCGATCCTGCCGGCGATCGTCGCAATCGCGCTCGCGCTCGCGGGCTCGCGACAGCTGAACGTGTTGATGCTCGGCGAGAGCACCGCCCGGTCGCTCGGCATGCGCGTCGAACGGGTCCGGTTCCTGCTGTCGGCGCTCGCGATCCTGGCCGCGAGCGTCGCCATCGCGATCGCGGGTATCGTCAGCTTCTTCGGGCTCGTCGTCCCCCACATCGTGCGAAACACCGTTGGAAGCGACTACCGGCGACTGATGATCGGCTGCGCGTTCGCCGGACCCGCACTGCTGGTCACGGCCGACGTCGCCGCACGGCTCGCGCTGGGGGGCGTACAGATGCCCGTCGGCGTCGTCACCGGCCTGATCGGCGGTCCGTACTTCCTCTATCTGATGCGCAAGCAGCGATCGATGGGTGAACTCTAATGGCACGAACGCAACGCGATACGGACCGAGGACGGCATCGAATCACCGACGGCGACGGCGTCGCCGTCGAGAGCGCCCTGGTCGGCGAGGGGCTGGAACTCAGCTACCCGACGAGCGAGGAGACCGTCGTCGACTGCGCGCGCCTCGACGTTCCAGAGGGGGCCGTCACCGCGCTCGTCGGTCCGAACGGCAGCGGGAAGAGCACGCTCCTGAAGGGGCTCTCGAACCACCTCGAACCCGACGCGGGAACGATCACGATCCACGGGAACGACCTGAACTCGTTCGATCCCAAGGAATTGGCCCGGGAGTTGGGCGTGCTCTCCCAGGAGAACGACTCGCTGGGCTCGATCACCGTCGAGGACCTCGTCTACCACGGCCGCTACCCCCACCGGGGCTTTTTCGACGGCGTCGACGTCGAGGACCACGAGGCGGTCGACCGCGCAGTCGAGCTGGCGGGGATCGAAGCGCTCCGCGAGACCGAACTCGGCCAGCTCAGCGGCGGCCAGAAGCAACTCGCCTGGATCGCCATGGTCCTCGCCCAGGAGACCGACGTGCTGTTGCTCGACGAGCCGACGACGTTTCTCGACGTCCACCACCAGTTCCGCGTCCTCGAGACGATCCGCCAGCTCAACGAGCGAAAGGGCGTCACCGTTGCCGTCGTCCTCCACGACATCTCGCAGGCGGCGCGCTTCGCGGACTACCTGGTCGCCATGCGCGACGGCGAGCTCTACGACTGGGGGCCGCCCGAGGAGGTCGTCACGGAGGAGCTCCTCGCCGACGTCTTCGGCGTCGAGGCCAGGGTAACGCGCGAACCCGAACTGCAGGTGCTCCCCAAGCGCGCGCTGTCCGATCGGTGAGCGTCTCGATCCGCAAACCACCACTTCTCTCCCGATAGTCGTAATAACTATATACTTTTAGGCTAGCCTAAAAGGTGATGGCCGACACGAGACAGTGGACGAGACGGAACATCGTTCGAACGGGCGCCGCGGTCGCCGCCGGGACCGCGCTGGCCGGCTGTATCAGCGATGGAGACGGGGGAAGCGGCGACGGCTCGGGCGACGGGGAGTCGTACAGCGTATCGATGCCGCCCGTCGACGAGGTCGAGTTCGAGGGCGTCCCGGAGACGTGGGTCGCCAACAACGGTAGCTGGGCCGACATGGGCGTCGCGCTGGGTCGGGACCCCCCCGAGGCGCTCTGGATGCCCTCGCGGTATCACACTCGCTACTACGACGAGGTCCCCGACGTCTCCATCGACGGGGGCTCGATCGACGCGCTGTACGAGGACGGCGACGGCGTCGACAAGGAGAAGTTCTACGACCACGACGCCGACGTCCACGTCATCGATCCGAACTTCCTGCAGAACCGCTACGACGGCTGGGAGGAAAGCGACATCGAGGACGTTGCGGGGGTCGGGCCGTTTTTCGGCAACAGCATCTTCTCGCGGGAGTACGACTGGCACGACGACTACGAGTACCTCACGCTGTACGAGGCCTTCGAGAAGCTCTCGCAGGTATTCCAGGAAGAGGAGCGCTACGAGGCCTTTGCGGAGCTTCACGACGAGTTCCAGTCGACCCTCGAGGACGTGGTGCCGCCGGAAGAGGAGCGGCCGGCGGTCGCAGTCCTGTGGCCCAACGGCGACGGCACGTTCCTCCCGTACGTCATCAACGAGGGGACGAGCTTCAAGCAGTGGCGCGACCTGGGCGTCCGCGACGCCCTCGCCGAGAGCGACGTCGAGGACTTCCACAGCTCCCGCGGACAGATCGATTACGAGACGCTGCTCGAGGTCGACCCCGACGTCATCCTCTGTCGCGGCAACGAGGACGCGAGCGCCGAGGAGTTCCGGGAGACCGTCGTCGCCGACATGGAGGCCGACGCCGCCGGCGGCGAGCTGACGGCCGTCCGGAACGGCGACGTCTACCGCGGCGGGCCGCTCTACCAGGGGCCGATCACGAACCTCGTCGTCACCCAGCGCGCAGCCGAGCAGGTCTACGACGTCGACGAGCAGCTGTTCGACCCCGAGGCCGTTAGCGACATCGTCAACGGCGACGCCTGAACGGACCGCTCGAGTCCGAACCGCTGAAATACCGTCGCGCCGTACTCGTCGTCGTGTCGCAGCAGGTCCAGGACGTCGAAACGATATTCTGCCACCAGACGGGCGACGACTACCTCGTCGTCGTCCAGCAAGACGGCAAGCGACTGTTCCGGGCGAAACTCGGACTCTCCGAGACCTCCGCGGGTCCCCGCCCCGCGAAGTTCCGGCTGAAGGACGGCTCGAGCGAGGAGCCCCGCCAGCCCGACGAGTTCGTCGAGCTCGCCCGTCGAGCGAAGCGTATCCGTATCTCCGAACAGACCTCGCCCGAGAAGCGCCGCGAGCTCACCGAGATGCTGTCGGGCTACCAGCTCGAGGACAAGGCCAAGGCCGTCCGGACCTGCCGCTACTGCGCCTCCGCGGGGCGGTACTCCCCGGTGACGACCGACACCGCGGTCAAGGACGACACCGACTGGATCTGTCGGGACTGCGCCCGCCAGGAACTCGAGCGCCAGCTCTCCTTTTCCGGCAGCGGGGCGGTCACCGGCGCCGCGAAGGAGCGCCTCGAGGAGCTGATGCTCGAGGTGCAGGACCTCCAGCGGATCGTCAACCTGCTGCAGGGCCAGCTCGACCCCGACCTCACCCAGTTCGACACCATCTCGGCGACGACCGACGAGGTCGACCCCGTCCGGGTGGACTCGCTGAATCTGCATCCGGGATTACAGGGGCTGCTCGAGGACCGATTCGAGACCCTGCTGCCGGTCCAGAGCCTCTCGGTCGAGAACGGCCTCTTCGAGGGCGACGACCAGCTGGTCGTCTCGGCGACCGCGACCGGGAAGACTCTCGTCGGCGAGATGGCCGGCCTCAACCGCGTGCTCAACGGCAAGGGGAAGATGCTGTTTCTGGTTCCGCTCGTCGCACTCGCGAACCAGAAACACGAGGACTTCGAAGACGAGTACGGCCACCTTGTCGACGTCTCGCTGCGGGTGGGTGCGAGCCGGATCACCGACGACGGGAACCGGTTCGATCCCGACGCCGACGTCATCGTCGGCACCTACGAAGGGATCGACCACGCGTTGCGGACGGGCAAGGACCTCGGCAACATCGGCACCGTCGTCATCGACGAGGTCCACACCCTCAAAGAGGAGGAACGGGGCCACCGACTCGACGGGCTGATCTCCCGACTCAAGTACACCTGCGAGCAGCGCGCGGCCCGACGGGACGAGTACGGAGGAGCCCAGTGGATCTACCTCTCGGCGACGGTCGGCAACACCGAACAGCTCGCCGAGGTCCTCGAGTCGAAGCTCATCGAGTTCGAGGAGCGACCCGTCCCGATCGAGCGCCACGTCACCTTCGCCGACGGCCAGGAGAAGGTCCGCATCGAGAACAAACTCGTCAAACGGGAGTTCGATACCGAGTCCTCGAAGGGGTATCGGGGCCAGACGATCATCTTCACGAACTCCCGCCGGCGGTGTCACGAGATCTCGCGGAAGCTCGAGTACTCCGCCGCGCCCTATCACGCCGGACTCGACTACGGGCGACGCAAACAGGTCGAGCGCCAGTTCGGCGAGCAGGAACTCTCCGCCGTGGTGACGACCGCCGCCCTCGCGGCCGGCGTGGACTTCCCGGCCTCGCAGGTGATCTTCGACTCGCTGGCGATGGGCATCGAGTGGCTCTCGGTCCAGGAGTTCCACCAGATGCTCGGCCGTGCGGGTCGGCCGGACTACCACGACGAGGGCAAGGTGTACGTGCTGGTCGAACCCGACTGTTCGTACCACGGCTCGATGGAGATGACCGAGGACGAGGTCGCCTTCAAGCTCCTCAAGGGAGAGATGGAGTCGGTGATGACCCACTACGACGAGGACGCCGCCGTCGAGGAGACGCTGGCGAACGTCGTGGTCGGCGGCAAAGCCGCCAAGCGCCTCAACGATCGGATGCTCGGCGAGGTGCCGACCAAACACGCCATCGGGAAGCTCCTCGAGTACGACTTTATCGACGGGTTCGAGCCGACACCGCTGGGCCAGGTCGTCACGCGGCACTTCCTCTCGCCCGGCGAGGCGTTCGCGCTCGTCGACGGCATTCGGAAAGAGGCCCACCCCTACGACCTGATCGCCGATATCGAGCTTCGAGACGAGGATCTGTAGGAACTCGATGGAGTCGTGAGAGCGGGGACGGTAGACGAACCGAGCTGCTTCTCGAGTCAGGGGACGAAGGCGACGCCGAACAGCGAGAGCAACAACACCAGCAGCGAGCCGGGTAGCCCGCCGAGCGCGACGATCAGGAGGGCGATCGGCGTGATCGCGACCGAGACGCCGAAGCCGGCCTGGGCCAGAAACAACACGAGCAGTCCGACGACAGCGTTGACGATGAAGGGACGAACCGTCTGGATGATCGTCGTCGCGCCCAGTACGGCGACGAGAACGATCACCAGGAGGAGAATCTCGATTCCTGTAACCATACTCGAGCGTAGCGAGCGAAGCGGGGAAAGCCGTTCGGTACGGAACGAAACGCTTTAAGCGGTTCGTCCGGAATGAGAGATACGGGATCGTGGGTTAGCTTGGTATACTTCGGGCCTTGGGTGCCCGTGACCCCGGTTCAAATCCGGGCGATCCCACTACTTTTGTCGCGAACAACAGCGTGAGCGACAAATTCGTTATATCGGCCGATTTGAACTAGAGAACGGCGAGCACCGCGAGCCGTTCGCGTGGTCCAAATCCGGGCGATCCCATAGTACTGCTGCGAGCAAATCCGTGAGCGGCGGCGGTCTCGCCGAACGCGACTCGAGACCGCCGAGAGACAGCGTCTCAATGCGAACATTCACCGAGTTCGGAACCCGTCGTTACTCCTCAGTGCCGAGCTCCTCGGCCTCCCACTCGGAAGCCAGCCGGCTGGCTAGCTCGCGAGGTCTGTGCTCGTAGATCAGGTGGTGCTCGAGGGAGTGCTCGGAATCGATCGTCTCGTTGCACACCTGACAGAACACCGGTGTTCGGGAAGTCATACGAGAGCTACGCCACAGCGGAGCAAAAAGGGCTCGCCGAAACACGAAGGCGCCGGTCGGCGGAGAGGATCGCCCGCTACGGGTCGTCACTGACGGCTCGGTTCCTGGAGTTTGCGGAACTACCACAGTTCCGGAAAGGGACGAGGACGGACGGTGGATTGTGCCCAAAACCGAACGGCTCGTTCGGGACGCGACGCCGAGCCGTCGGGATTCGGTCGCAGTTCGGGAACGAGAACGGTAGATTCTTCGCTCGTACCGGTCAGAGGCGGGGAGTTGGGAAGCCTCTGCGCACAGAACCGATCCACTTCGCATAAAGTTCTCGTATTACCGATGCTAGTAGACATTCGTATACAGCACCCGGATTTAGAGGGACGAATGCCAACCCTTATCCGTGTGCCGGGATACTGTCTGGTTGTAATGGCAAACGGTACGGTTGACTTCTTCAACGACACGGGCGGTTACGGTTTCATCGAGACTGAGGACGCTGACGAGGACGTATTCTTCCACATGGAGGACGTCGGCGGCGAGGACCTGACGGAGGGTACCGAGATCGAGTTCGACATCGAGCAGGCCCCCAAGGGTCCGCGCGCGACGAACGTCGAGCGCGTCTAACCAGGCGATAGTCGGTCGCCGAACGGCGACCGCATCAGCTTTTCCACCGATCGTACGATCGGCGTGCGATCGGGGTCTTTCGACCGACACAGCGACCGCGTTAGGCTGTTTCGTCGGTCGGCGCACAGATTTTTCGAGACGGTTCGCTTCCGGGTTCCGAACCTCAAAGCGTCCGTCTGTACCCACACTCCGGACAGTAGACGAGCCCGGATTTTACGAGCGTGTGGCTTCGATCACACCGGGTGCACGGGGAGCCGACCGACACTCCGGCCTCCCGAGCCACCGCCGCGACCGTGCGCTCGAGCTGTCGCTGGCGACCCTCCAGGGTATCGAGTCGTTCGGTCGCTGCCTCGAGACGGGCGGTCACGGCCCGCTGGCGGGTGCGGTCCGAACGCGGCGCCGATCGTGGTGTCATGCAGTCCGTACGCTCCCGACGGATAAAAGCACAGCTCTCGGTCACGGCCGTGGAGACCCTCGGCCACGAAGGGTGTAGCGTCCGGCCGTACGGCGCGGGCTACCGTTCTTACGCGGTTCCGATCGTTACGGACAGCGATCGACGCGTTCGAGGCGAATCCGTCGGCTCGGCGCGACGCGATCGGTCGAGGCTCGAGACGAATCGCAAACGCAACCCGAACGCTTTCTACCGATTGTCGGCCACGTAACCGTATGAATGCGGTTTCGGAGCGACCGAAGCGGTGGCTCGTCAACGGGATCGTTCTGACGGTCCCGCTCGTCGTGACGCTGCTCGTGTTGCTGGTCGTGATCGATTTCGTCCTCGGAATTCTCTCGCCGATCGTCGACGGGGTACAGTACGTCTGGCCCAACGAACCCCCACGGGTCGTGATCCAGTCGACGATGCTGCTCTCGCTGGTCGGGTTCTTCCTGCTCGTCGGGTTCGCCGCCGAGCACACGCCGGGAAAACACGTTTCGAAGCGAATCCACGCGACGATGGAGACCATTCCCGGCGTGAGCACGCTCTACGAGAGCGTTCGTCGGGCGAGTAACATTCTGGTCGACGACGACACGAATCAGTTCAAGGAGGTCAAGCTCGTCGAGTTTCCGCACAAGGACGCGTACGTGTTCGGATTTCTGACGGCTGATACGCCGGCGAGCGTCGAACGCGTCGTCGGGGAGGGCGAGATGCTGACGGTCATGGTCCCGCTCGGTCCGAACCCCACGACCAACGGCTACATCATGCACATTCCGATCGACAACGTCTACGACGTCGACGTCACCGTCGAGGAGGCCGTGCGCTCGATCGCGACGCTCGGCGTCTCCGTCGACGAACTCGGCGCGGAACCGGACGAGGACGCCGATCGGCCGACTGCGGACGGTTCGGCGATCGGTTCGGCCGCGGATCGGTAACTCGCGCTCGCGACCAGTTTCGGTCCGCTTTGCGACCATTTATACACGGTGGCGACCCTACGGACGTGCAATGGCGCAAGCGGGAAATTCTGAACTCGTCGACTCGTTCGAGCAGTTCTTCCGCAACTACTACGACAACGAGATCAAGCAGCTTGCGCAGCAGTACCCCAACGAGCAGCGATCGCTCCACGTCGACTGGCAGGATCTCTACCGGTACGATCCGAACTTGGCCGACGACTTCCTCGCCCAGCCCGAACAGCTCCAGCGCTACGCCGAGGAGGCCCTGCGGCTGTACGACCTCCCGATCGACGTGAGCCTCGGCCAGGCCCACGTTCGGGTTCGAAACCTCCCCGAGACGGAGTCGCCCGAGATCCGAGACATCCGCGCCCGCGACATGAACTCCCTCGTGCAGGCTCGAGGGATCGTCCGCAAGGCGACCGACGTCCGCCCCAAGATCGAGGAGGCCGCCTTCGAGTGCCAGCTCTGTGGCACCCTCACTCGAGTGCCCCAGTCCAGCGGCGACTTCCAGGAACCCCACGAGTGCCAGGGCTGTGAACGCCAGGGGCCCTTCAGGGTGAACTTCGATCAGTCGGAGTTCGTCGACTCCCAGAAGCTCCGCATCCAGGAGAGCCCCGAGGGCCTGCGCGGCGGGGAGACGCCCCAGTCGCTCGACGTCCACGTCGAGGACGACATCACCGGCGAGGTGACGCCGGGCGACCACGTCTCCGCGACCGGCGTGCTTCGCCTCGAACAACAGGGCGACGGCCAGGACAAGTCTCCAGTCTTCGACTTCTACATGGAAGGCATGTCCGTCGACATCGACGAGGAGCAGTTCGAGGACATGGACATCACCGACGAGGACAAAGCCGAGATCGTCCGGCTCTCCTCGAGCGAGGACATCTACGAGCAGATGGTCGGCTCGATCGCGCCCTCGATCTACGGCTACGAGCAGGAGAAGCTCGCGATGATTTTGCAGCTCTTTTCGGGCGTGACGAAGCAGTTGCCCGACGGCTCGCGGATCCGTGGCGATCTGCATATGCTCCTCATAGGGGACCCCGGTACCGGTAAGTCTCAAATGCTAGGGTATATCCAAAATATTGCACCTCGATCAGTCTACACCTCCGGGAAGGGATCGTCTTCGGCCGGGCTTACCGCAGCAGCTGTGAGGGATGATTTCGGCGATGGACAGCAGTGGACGCTCGAAGCCGGCGCTTTAGTTCTCGCCGATCAGGGCATCGCAGCGGTCGACGAGCTCGACAAGATGCGGTGTGTCACAGGAGATACAGTGGTGCAGACATGTGATGGAAACAGACAAATTCGCGAAATCGTACGGGAAGCGGGAGTGAACGGTTCGATCGAAGATCTCCAGAACGGTCGCACGATCCGAGACGTAGACCTTACCGTCCGAACGATGACCGACTCCGGAGCAATCGCCGAACGACCAGTTACTGCCGTCCACGAATACGAGGCGCCGCCGGAACTGATCGAGGTCGTTACCGAAGATGGGAACCGGCTGCGATCGACGCCTGATCATCCGTTTTTCGTCTACGAGAACGACGAGATTGCCGAACGGAGTGCAGAGACCCTCAAGGTCGGCGACCGAACGTTGGCTCCGTGCGATCGACCGGCAGTCGCTACCGATGGCGGGGTCGTGACCGCCGAGCAATCAACGGATCCGAGTCTGCGAGATATCGAACCAAAGGAGATCGTCGAGATTCAACGAATCGACAGCAAGGGCTGGAACTACGTTTACGATCTAACAGTCGAAGGGACCCACAACTTCATCGCCAACGGCATGGTCGTTCACAACTCCGAGGACCGGTCGGCCATGCACGAGGCCCTCGAGCAACAGAAGATCTCGGTTTCGAAGGCCGGAATCAACGCCACGCTCAAGTCCCGCTGCTCGCTGCTCGGTGCCGCGAATCCCAAGTACGGCCGGTTCGACCAGTACGAGCCGATCGGCGAGCAGATCGACCTCGAGCCGGCCCTCATCTCGCGGTTCGACCTCATCTTCACGGTTACGGACCAGCCCGACGAGGAGAAGGACAAGAACCTCGCCGAGCACATCCTGACGACCAACTACGCGGGCGAGCTGACCACCCAGCGCGAGGAGATGACCAGCCTCGACGTCAGCGAGGGCGAGATCGAGGAGATGACCGAGCAGGTCGACCCCGTCATCGACGCCGAACTCCTCCGGAAGTACATCGCTTACGCGAAACAGAACTGCCACCCGCGGATGACCGAGGAGGCCCGCGAGACGATCCGCGATTTCTACGTCGACCTGCGCGCGAAGGGGACCGACGAGGACGCCCCGGTTCCGGTCACGGCTCGAAAGCTCGAGGCACTGGTGCGGCTCTCGGAGGCAAGCGCCCGGGTTCGCCTCTCGGATACCGTCGAACAGCGCGACGCCGAGCGGGTCGTCGAGATCGTCCGCTCGTGCCTGCAGGATATCGGCGTCGACCCGGAAACCGGCGAGTTCGACGCCGACATCGTCGAGGCCGGCACCTCGAAGTCCCAGCGCGACCGGATCAAGAACATCAAGGGGCTGATCAGCGACATCGAGGAGGAGTACGACGAGGGCGCCCCGGTCGACATCGTCCTCGAGCGGGCCGACGAGATCGGGATGGACGAGTCCAAGGCCGAACACGAGATCGACAAGCTCAAACAGAAGGGCGAGGTCTACGAGCCGAGCACCGACACGCTCCGAACGACCTAACGATTACTGCTCCCGATCGTCGAGTGCGACGGCCGTCGACCGAATCGTCGCGGGTGCGACGTCGGCGACGTCGGCCGCGGCGGTCTGGGTGATCGACGGCCACTCCTCCCGTTCTCCGGCGGCCGCGTACAGACAGGCCGCGGCGACGCCGCTCGGGTTCCGCCCGCCGATGGCCCCGTCTTCCAGCAGCGCCGTTACGAGCTCGCGAGCCCGGTTCTCGATCGCGGGCTCGAGTTCGAGTTTCGAGGCGTACCGCGGCAGGTACTGGGTCGGATCGATCGGGCCGGTCGGGAGCTCGAGTTCGCGGTTCAGGGCGTCGTAGGCGGCCTTGAGCTCGTCGGTGTCGGCGCGGGCGACGGCGACGATCTCGTCGATCGTTCTGGCCAGCGAGTTCGTCCGACAGGTCGCGTAGATCGCGGCCGCAGCGAACCCCTCGAGCGACCGCCCCTGTAACAGCCCCTCGGACTGGGCCGACTCGAAGAGGGTACACGACTGCTCCCGAACGGAGGCGGGAAGCGACAGCAATCCGTTGACGCGTTTGATCTCGGTGAACCCGTACACCTGATTGCGCTCGGCCTTCGTTGAGATCCGAGCTCGGTTGTGTTCCCGCCTGAGACGGGCGATCTGCCGTCGTTTTCGACCGGTCAGGCGAGACCGAGGACTGGAGCCGCTTCCGTAGCCGATCTCAGTCGAGAGTCCCCGGTCGTGTCGCGAGCGCGTCAGCGGCGCGCCCGTCCGTCGGCGATCCGGTCCGTCGTCGAACGAACGCCACTCGGGGCCGCGGTCGATCGCGTCCTCTCCAGAGACGAGTCCGCAGTTCTCGCAGATCAGCTCGGTCTCCGTCGCCCGCAGTCGTCCGCCGCATTCCGAACAGCTTTCAGTCGAATCGTCTGCAGCCATTGGTAATGATCACCGGTTAGGGAGAACTATGTCGCTTCTTGCTACTTAAAATGTAAGATATCCTCTAGAAAATGTTGGAAATAAGTGGCGGTCGGATCGGGTCGCCGTTCGGCCCACCGACTCGAGACCTCCCCTTGAGACGGGTGAGCACGTCGATGGCGCTATCGGTCCGACGAGTTTCCGTCAGCGAGACGCTCGAGGACGCCGTCGGTGTCGGCCGGAACCGGTTCGGGGTCGTTGCCGGCCGCGGCGGCCGCGTCGGGATCTTTGAGCAGGTGGCCGGTGGTGAGACAGGCGACCCGTTCGTCGCTCCCGACGATTCCCTCGGCGCGGAGCTTGCGGAGCCCGGCGACGGAGGCCGCGGAGGCGGGCTCGACGCCGATGCCTTCGCCCGCGAGCGCGCGCTGGGCGTCGGTGATCTCCTCGTCGGAGACCAAAATCGCGGTACCGTCGGTCTCGCGGATCCCGGGCAGGGCCTTGGGCGCGTTAACGGGGTTGCCGATCCGGATCGCCGTCGCGCGGGTCTCGACGTCGTCCCATCGCCGGACCTCGTCGGCGCCGTTCTCGATGGCCTCGACCATCGGTGCGGCGCCCTCGGCCTGGACCCCGGTGAGCTTCGGGACGGCCGCAGGCTCGAGTTCGCCGGCCTGGACGAGCTCGCGGAACGCCTTGTACAGCGCCGCGGTGTTGCCCGCGTTGCCGACCGGGAGGACGATCCGATCGGGGACGGCGCCGTAGTCCTCGCGGAAGGCCTCGAGGATCTCGAGACCGATCGTCTTCTGACCCTCGAGTCTGAAGGGGTTCAGCGAGTTCAGCAGGTAGGCCTCGCCCTGAGTCGCGAGTTCCTGAACGATGTCGAGGCAGGCGTCGAAGTTGCCGTCGACTTCCAGAATGCGGGCGCCGTGGAGGCTCGCCTGGGCGACCTTCCCCGCGGCGACCTTGCCTGCGGGAAGCAGGACGAGCGTCTCCATTCCCCCGCGGGAGCCGTAGGCCGCCAGCGCGGCGCTGGTGTTGCCCGTCGAGGCGCAGGCCAGTCGGTCGACGCCGAGTTCCCGCGCGACGGCGACGCCAACGGTCATCCCGCGGTCCTTGAACGAGCCGGTCGGGTTCATCCCCTCGTGTTTGATCCGCAGCGTCTCGACGCCGATCTCGTCCTCGAGGTGGGGCACCTCGTACAGCGGCGTCGCGCCCTCCCGGATCGAGACGCCCGACTCCAGGGGCAAGGCGTCGGCGTAGCGCCAGACGCCCTCGCCTTCGAAGTCATCGAAGGTCGGAAGGTCGGCGTACCGAACCTCGAGTAACCCGTCGCAGTCGTCGCAGGTGTAGCGGACGTCCGCGAAGGGAGCGAACGTCTCGCCGCAGTCGATACACTCGAGCCAGGCGCCGTCGGCCGCGTCGTCGGGGACGGTCGGGTCCTCGGCGGAGAGGCTGAGACTCATTACCGGAGCGTGGTAGCCCACGGGCAAAAAGGGGGCCGATCGAAGTCAGCGTCGCTGCGGGATCGACGGAGCGATCACGTCTCGTCGAAGTCGTCGATGACCCCGTGAACCGTCGCCGTCCAGGCGTCGAGCGCCTCGTGAAGCATCCGCTTGACCTCCGGCAGCGAAACGGCGGTGTACTGGTAGACGTACCCCCCGCCGTCGAGGAGCCGTCGGTTCCGGCTGACGATTCCGCGCTCGTACAGCGTCGTCAGCGAACGGTTGATCGTGCTCCGGTCGCGATCGAGCGGGGCCTCCAGCTCGTCGATCGTGCTACCGGGCCGATCGAGGAGCGCGAGGTAGGTTCGGGTTTCGTGGGGTTCGATGCCGAAGACGCAGCTCATCACCGTGGCGAATCCGGGATCCGACGTTTCCATCAGCTCGTCGAAACGGTGGTCGGGATCGGTCGACATACGCGACGCTACGGCCCCGGAAGTGAAAGCGTCACGTGTCGTCGCCAACGGACACCGTTCCGTACCCCATGTTCCGGATACAGGTCCGCATCTCTCGTGCGCTCTCGTGGCGGTGCAATCGGGTCGGGGTATCGCAGTAGTACACCGATCCGTCGTACCGCAGCGTGACCTCGTGTTCGTCGCCGAGGGTCGTGGTCGTAACCACGACGCGTCGACCGTCCTCGATCGCCTCGAGGATCGCGTCGGCCTCGAGATCTCCGGCCTCGATGCGTAGCGGATCCGCCATCGGAACGAACTGGGCGAGCCCGCGCCAAGAACCTTCGCGTCGCTCCGACGTTCGGCACCCGTGCGCGACCGGTACCAGACCGGAACACTGCTACGCACCCTCGAGTGTATTGGTACCGTATGGTATCGAAAGTACGAACTCGAACGGGCGAACGTACCGGAACCGCACTCGAACCCTGGCAGGCCGGCGTCGTCGGCGCGATCGTCGGCGCGATCGCCTTCGGCGCGATGATGGCGATGCAGATGCCGGACGTGCTCGAGATGGCGATCCCGGCGATGTACGGGCTCGAAGGCGGTTTCGCCGGCTGGATCCTCCACGTCTCACACGGCGCGGTGCTCGGCGTCGTCTTCGCGGCGGCGCTCACGGCGACGGGACAGAACGGGATGGTTCGGAGCGCCGTCCTCGGGCTCGCCTACGGAATCGTCGTCTGGGTCGGTCTCGCAGTCGTCGTCATGCCGATCTGGCTCTCGGCCGTCGGCTTCCCGATGGCGCCGCCGCTGCCGAACGTCGACGTCGGGAGTCTGCTGGGCCACGCGGTCTACGGGATCGTCCTCGGGATCGCGTACGGGTTCCTCGAGCGGTAAACGAGAAAAATTCGCTCGCTACTCGAGCAGCCAGCTCAACAGCGCCTTCTGGGCGTGGAGGCGGTTCTCGGCCTGGTCGAAGACGATCGAGCGGTCGCTCTCGATGACGTCGTCGGTGATCTCCTCGCCGCGGTGGGCGGGCAGACAGTGCATCACCGACGCGTCGGGGGCGTCCTCGAGCAGGTCCGCGTTGACTTGGAACCCCTCGAAGGCGTCCGTCCGAACGTCGCGTTCGTCCTCCTGGCCCATGCTGATCCAGACGTCGGTGTAGACGACGTCCGCGCCGTCGACCGCCGCAGCGGGGTCGGTCGTGGTCGTCGGGTCGCCGCCGAGTTCGCGGGCGCGCTCGAGGACGGCGTCGTCGATGCCGTACCCCTCGGGCGTGGCGACCGCGAGGTCGATGCCGGCAAGCGCCGCGCCGATGACGAACGACTGGGCGACGTTGTTGCCGTCGCCGACCCACGCGGCCGAGACGTCCTCGAACCCACCCGCCACCTCGCGGATCGTCAGCAGGTCCGCCAGCGTCTGACAGGGGTGGGCGTCGTCGGTGAGCCCGTTGACGATCGGCACCGAGGAGTGCTCGGCCAGTACCTCGACGTTGTCGTGTTTGAACAGCCGAGCCATGACGACGTCGACGTACCGCGAGAGGGTCCGGGAGGTGTCTTTCAGCGGCTCGCCCCGACCCAGTTGAATGTCGTCGGCGCCCAGGAAGATCGCGTGGCCGCCCAGCTGGGTCATCCCCGTCTCGAAGGAGACGCGGGTTCGCGTGCTGGGCTTCTGGAAGATCATCCCCAGGGTCTGTCCCTCGAGGTCGGCGTGGTCCTCGCCGTTCGCCTCGGCGCGTTTGTACGCCTCGGCGCGGTCGAGGACCGCGGTCAGCTCCTCGCGCGAGAGGTCGTCGATCTCGAGGAAGTGTCGCGGCTCGGCCATCAGTCGTCGCCTCCGCGAAGGGTCGTCGCCACTCGCGTCAGCACCTCGACCGAGCGGTCGAACTCGGCGAGCGAGAGGCGCTCGTCGGGCGCGTGGTCGAGCTCGGAGTTGCCCGGGCCGTAGGTGACCATCGGACAGCCCCACGCGCCGGCGTAGAGGTTCATGTCGCTGGTGCCGGTCTTCCGGAGCAGCCGCGGGTCGCAACCCTCCTTACGGATCGCCGCGCGGAACGCGCGGGCGACCTCGGTGCGCGGACTCTCCATCACCGGCGGGATCGGCTCGGCCCAGGAGACGGTGCCGATCTCGAGTTCGGCCTCGGCGGTCTCGCGGACCGACTCGGCGTCGAGCGACGGGGGAATCCGAAGCTGGGCCTGCAGGGTCGTCTCGACCGAGAGGCCGTCCTCGCTGACCCCGCCGTCGATGTCGACGGGTTTCGCCGTGACCCGCTCGAAGACGGGCGTGTACTCGTCGTCTTCGAAGGCGGCCTCGACGTTGGTCCACCACTCGGTGGCGTGTTGGATCGCGTTCGGTTCGGGCCGGGAGGTGTGGCCCGACTCGCTGGTCGCGACGTAGGTGCCGGAGAGAAAGCCCCGGTACCCCAGCGTGATCCCGGTGGTGCCGCTGGGTTCCCCGTTGACGACGGCGTCGGGTTCCTCGCGGTCGACGGCCAGGTGGCGGGCGCCGCGGGAGTTGGTCTCCTCGCCGACGACACCGACGAAGGAAACTCCCGTTCGGACGGCGGCGACGGCCATCGCCGCGAGCGGACCGGTGGCGTCGACGCTGCCCCGGCCCCAGAGGACGTCCTCGCCTTCCTCCTCGGCGACTTCGTCCTCGAGGTCCTCGGCGTCGGCGGGGCGGACCTCGACGGGGATCTCGCCGGGAACGGTGTCGATGTGAGAGGTCAGCAAAACGGCGTCGTCAGCGGGTGCGCGGACGTTGCCGACCTCGTCGATCCAGGCCTCGCGGCCGTTCGCCGAGAAGAACTCGACGAGCCGTTCGGCCGCCTCCCGTTCTTCCCCGGTCGGCGAGGGAATCGAGACGAGATCGACCAGCAGGTTTCGGGCGTCCTCCGCCGAAACGTCGGTCGCGTCGGTCACACTCGCGCTCATGATTCTGATGCGGCCTCGGGGACGACGGTCTCGGTCAGCGCCTCGACGAGTCGGTCGGCTTCGCCCTCGTCGATCACGAGCGGCGGCAGCAGGCGCAGGACGGTCCGGCCCGCGGGCAGCGCCAGCACCTGGTGGTTCATCGCCAGGTCGCGAGCGACGCGGTTCGCGCCGCGTTTCAACTCGATGCCGACGAGCAGCCCCTCGCCGCGGACCTCGCGGACCGCGTCGCCGAGTGCGGCCTCGAGTTCGTCGACGAGGTAGTCGCCGACCTCGGCGGCGTGGGCGGGCCAGGACTCCTCGACCAGCGTCGAAATCGTCGCGTGGACCGCGGCGGCGACGACGGGGCCGCCGCTGAACGTGGCATTGTGCGAGGCCGCGCCGTCGGCGATCCAGTCTCGGACCGCGACGGCGCCGACGGGCAGGCCGTTCCCGAGGCCCTTCGCCGTGGTGAGCACGTCGGGCGTGACGCCCGCGTTCTGGCAGGCCCACATCGATCCCGTGCGGCCCATCCCGGTCTGGACCTCGTCGAAGACCAGCGCCGCACCGGTTTCGTCGGTCAGTTCGCGGGCCGTCTCGAGGTAGCCCGCGGGCGGGAGGTTGATCCCGCCCTCGCCCTGGATCGGCTCGAGGATGACGGCCGCGGTCTCGTCGTCCACCGCGTCGGCGAGGGCCTCGCTATCGCCGTAGGGAACGAACTCGACGTCGCCGGCCAGGGGCTCGTAGGGCTCTTTGTACTTGTCCTTCCAGGTCGCCGCGAGCGCTCCCATCGTCCGGCCGTGGAACGAACGGGTCGCCGCGATGATCTTCGACTCGCCGGTCGCCGAGCGAGCGAACTTCAGCGCGGCCTCGTTGGCCTCGGTCCCGGAGTTACAGAACCAGGCCGACTCGAGTCCGTCGGGCGTCGCCGCGACGAACGCCGCGTAGGCGTCCTCGCGGGACTGGACGGGAAACGAGGAGTCGACGAAGGTTAGCTCGCCGACCTGCTCCTGTACCGCGTCGACGACCGCGGGATGGGAGTGGCCCAGCGGCGTACACGCGAAGCTCGCGCCCGCATCGAGGTACTCCGTCCCGTCGGCGGTGTAGAGGGACGGTCCCTCGCCGCGCTCGAGGCCGATGGGCTTGCTGCCGGAGACGAAGTCGTGGTCGCTCACTGCGCCACCTCCTCGGTTTCGTCCGCGAGCGCGCCCGGCTCGAGGGTCGTCCCCTCGCCCGCGAGTGCGCTGGTAATCGGCTCGTCCGCGTTCGCAGCGGCGACGATGACGGACGAGGCGCCGCCCTCGAGGGCCTCCTGGGCAGCCATGACCTTCTTGGTCATGAACCCCTCCGCGGCGTCCTCGACCGCCGCGAACTCCTCCGGGGTCGACGCCGAGTCGATCCGCGTCGACTCGTCGTCGGGATCCTCGTAGATCCCCGAGACGTCGGTCAGCACGACCAGATCGGCCTCGAGCGCGCCCGCGATCGCCGCGGCGGCGCGGTCGGCGTCGGCGTTGACGGCGGTGTACCCGCCCGACTTCTCCTTCCCGAGGATGGGTACGGAGACGACGGGCGTGTAGCCGCCCGCGAGCACGGTCTCGAGGAGGTCCGCGTTGACCGCCTCGATCTTGCCCGAGTGGTCGCCGCGTTTGATCTTCTTCTTGCCGTCCTCCTTTACGCGGACGGCGGACTTTCGCTTGCCCTCGAGGAGCTTGCCGTCGGTTCCGGAGAGGCCGACGGCGTCGACGCCCTCGTTCTGGAGGCTCTCGACGAGGTCGGTGTTGAGCTTGCCGGGCATCACCATCTTGAAGACGTCCATCGTCTCCTCGTCGGTGAAGCGACCGACCACTCCCCCCGGAGTCTCGACGTAGGTCGGTTCCTGACCCAGATCCTCGAGGGTCTCGTCGACGGCCGTCGAGCCGCCGTGGGTGAGGACGACGTCCTCGCCGTCGTCAACGAGGGAGGCGACGTCGGCGAGCGCACCCTCGGGGTCGACGGCGCGTGCACCGCCAATTTTGACGACCACTGTCATCTCAGGGCGCCCCCACGGGGTGGAGCCCCGTAAACTCGAGTCCGGCCGTCTCCTCGAGGCCGAGCGCGACGTTGGCGGCGTGGACCGCCTGTCCCGCGGAGCCTTTCATCATGTTGTCGATCGCCGAGAAGACGACGACGCGCTTGTTGGAGGGGTCGAGCTCGAAGCCGACTTCGGCGAGGTTCGTCCCCGCGACCGACTTCGGTTCCGGATAGCGGTAGACGCCGGAGCCGCCCGCGGCCATCCGGACGAACGGCTCGTCCTCGTAGCAGCCGCGGTAGGCCTTCCAGAGGTCGCCCTTCGAGACCGGTCCCGAGGGGAAGACGTGGCCCGTCGCGCTGGCGCCGCGGATCATGTCCACGGCGTGGCAGGTGAAGGCGACCGAGGTGTCGAGGAATTGCTCGATCTCGGCCTCGTGGCGGTGGCCCGTCGGCGCGTAGGGGCGAACGACGCCCGACCGTTCCGGATGCGAGGAGGCCTCACCGCCGCCGGCACCTCCTTCGGAGGAGCCGACCTTCACGTCGACGACGACTTGCTCGCCGCCCTCGAGGATTCCGTGCTCGAACAGCGGGTACAGCCCCAGAATGGTGGCGGTGGCGTTACAGCCGCCGCCGGCGATCAGCTCCGCGCCCGCGAGGTTCTCGCGGTTGATTTCGGGCAGGGCGTACTCGGCCTTCTCGAGGTACTCTGGCGCGTCGTGGCCGTCGTACCACTCGTCGTACTGTTCCTCCGTATCGAGCCGGAAGTCGGCCGAGAGGTCGACCACGGTGTCGGCGATGGAGAAGAACTCGTCTACCTGCCCCATCGAGACGCCGTGTGGCGTCGCGGCGAACAGGACGTCGACCGACTCGAAGTCCTCCGGCTCGGTAAAGCGCAGGTCGGTCCCACGCAGCGGCGGGTGGACCGAGCCGACGCTCTTGCCGGCCTTCGAGCGGCTCGTCACCTCCGCGAGCTCGAAGTTGGGGTGGCCCGCGAGCAGGCGCAGGAGCTCCCCGCCCGTAAAGCCGCTGCCGCCGACGACCGTCGCGGTGACGGTCTCGGCGGATTCGTCGGCGCTGGCGTCGGTGCCGACCGCCATCAGGGCGTCACCTCGACTTCCTCGGCGCCGTTCTCGGCGGCTTTCTCCTCGAGCCAGTCGACGACGGTACTGGCGACGTCGGTCTCGACGGCGTCGTTGAGCGCCTTGAACTCGACGGTGTGGTTGACCTCGTGGACGGTGTACCCGTCCTCCGTCTCCATGAGGTCGATACCCAGCAGGCCGCCGCCGACGGCGTCACTCGCCTTCTCGACGAGTTCGGCGGCCTCGTCGTCGGGCTCGAAGACGTCCGTCTCGGCACCTTTCGCGGCGTTGGTAATCCAGTGGTCCGACGACCGAACCATTCCCGCGACGGGTTCGCCGTCGATCGCGACGACGCGGATGTCGCGACCGGGCTTTTCGACGAACTCCTGGACGTAGAACACCTTGTGCTCGTAGTGACCCAGCGTCGCCTTGTGCTCTAAGATCGCCTCCGCGGCGTCGCGGGAGTCGATCTTGGCCATCAGGCGGCCCCACGAGCCGACGACGGGTTTGAGTACGCAGGGGTAACCGAACTCCTCGATCGCCTCAAGGGCGGTCTCCTTGGTGAACGCGACCTTCGTCGCGGGCGTGGGAACCCCCGCCTTCTCGAGCGCGAGGCTGTTCTTGACCTTGTCGGCGCAGATCTCGGCCGTCTCGTTGCTGTTGACGACCGGGATGCCGTAGGCCTCGAAGAACTGCGTCGCGTAGAGGCTGCGGCTGGTGGCCAGACAGCGGTCGACGACGACGTCGAGATCCGAGAACGCCTCGGGGGCCTCGCCGATGTCGAAAGTCTGCTTGCGGACGTCGATCTTTTCGACCTCGTGATCGCGCTCACGAAGCTCCGAGAGGAGGAGCTTCTCGTCCTTGCGGATCCGGGAGTAGAGTATTCCTACCTTCAAGGTCACTCACCCCAGTCCTCTTCGAGCTCCGGGGCTCGCTCGAGGACTGGCGGCTCGGTGTCGACGACTTCCAGCTCGGCTCCGCAGGTCGTACAGTCAACGATCTCTCCCACTTCCAGATCGTCGTGCAGGGACACTTCCGCCCCACACTCGACGCATTCTGTCATTGTACTCCATACTGGGACCGCCGAACCCTTAAAACCTTCGAACCTAACAACAAAATTACAATAGCTGCACTACACGCTAACGGTGTGTGACGCGCGTTTTCCGGCAGATTTTGTCCCTCGTATCATTCAAATTGTATATCGTCCCCTCGCGGGGACGGCGGCGGGATCGGGGTCGCCGATCGGAGCTGGCCGACGGGGAACACCGAGCGAAGCTCAGACATAGGCGTTCACCTCCTCGCGAAGCGCCGTGTGGGCGTCCTCGAGCGCCTCGTCGGTCGCCGCGTGGGTCGCCTCGTCGGCCGCGAGTGCCTCGCGGGCGTCCTCGAGCTGCTCGGCGACCACCTCGGGGGCGGGGCCGCCCCGCGAGTCCCGACTCGCCACGCTCGCCTCGGGATCCAGCGCGTCCTCGACGGCCGCGGGGTCGACGTAGCTCTCGAGAGGTTCACCGAGTACGTCCCCCGCGGCGGCCTCGAGCGCCTCGTAGTCGCCCCCGTTCTCCGCCGCGCTCGCGACCATCTCGTGAGCCGTGCGAAACGGCAGTCCGTTCGCCGCCAGCAGGTCGGCGACGCCGGTCGCCGTCGAGAACCCCTTGCCGGCCTCCGCCGCGAGCGTCCCCTCGTTCCAGTCGGCCGTCGCGACCGCACCCGCGGCGACCTCGCTTGCCTCCGTCACGGCGTCGACGGTCTCCCAGGCGTGGGTCGTCGCCCGCTGGAGGTCGCGGTTGTACGCGCGGGGAAGTCCCTTCAACGTCGTCGTCAGCCCCTGGACCCCACCCGCGGCGTCGCCCGCGACCGCGCGGACGAGCTCGAGCGTGTCGGGGTTTTTCTTCTGGGGCATGATCGAGGACGTCGAGGAGTAGTCGTCCGCGAGGTCGACGAACCCGCGGTTCGCGAAGATCACGAGGTCCTCGGCGAGCCCCGACAGCGTCGTCGCGTGGGTCGACAGCGCCTGGGTCGTCTCGAGCAGGAAGTCGCGGCTCGAGGAGGCGTCCATCGAGTTCTCGATAACAACGGCGGAGCGCCGCTCCGCCGAGCTCCCCCTCGCGTTGCTCGCGGGACCGCCCTCGAAGCCGAGCAGTTCCGCCGTGCGCTCGCGGTCGATGTCGAACGTCGTGCCCGCGAACGCCGCCCCGCCCAGCGGCGACTCGTTGATCCGTCCGTACGCGTCGAACAGGCGCTCGGTGTCGCGACGGACCGCGCCCTCGTAGGACAGCGCCCAGTGAGCGACGGTCGTCGGCTGGGCGGGCTGGAGGTGCGTGTAGCCGGGCATGATCGTCTCCCGACCCTCGTCGGCGACCTCGAGCAGGGCCTCGCGCAGGGCGAGGGTCGTCTCGATCGCCTCGAGGACGTCCTCGCGCAGGCGGTAGCGGATGCAGGTCGCGACCTCGTCGTTGCGCGAGCGGGCGGTGTGCATCTTCCCGCCGTCCGGGCCGATCCGTTCGATGACGGCCGTCTCGATGGCCTCGTGGACGTCCTCGCCGTCGGGCAGGGAGTCGTGGCCGTCGACTTCGATCGCGTCCAGCGCCGTCAGGATCTCCCCTGCGGTGTCGTCCGCGAGGATCCCCTGCTCAGCGAGCATGAGGGTGTGGGCGCGGTCGACCTCGAGGTCGGCCTCGAAGATCCGCTCGTCGGCCGCAAGCGAGGAGAGGAAGCTCCGGGCGGGGCCGCCGCTGAAGCGGTCCCGTCGGACGACGCCCGACCCGTCCTCGCCGTCGGGAGCTTCCTCTCCGCTCATCTCACTCCTCGCCTCCGTCGGTCGCCAGTTCGACTTCCTCGTCGCTCTGGGCGGCGATCGACTCGTTGGCCAGGCGGCGCTGGAAGCCGTGGTACTTCGCGACGCCCGTGGCGTCCTCCTGGCTGATCTTCCCGACCGTTTCGGTGTTAAAGGAGGCGTGCTCCGCCGAGTAGGCGGCGTACTCGCTGTCGCGGCCGACCGCGCGGGCCCGCCCGCCCTCGAAGCGGATCGTCACCGTTCCGGTGACGCGTTGCTGGGTCTCGTCGATGAAGCCCTCGAGGGCGCTCACCAGCGGCGCGTCGACCAGTCCCTCGTAGCCCTTCTTCGACCACTTCTGGTCGATCTGCTGTTTGAACTCGCGTTCCTCCTGGGTGAGCACGAGGCTCTCGAGGGCCTCGTGGGCGTTGAGCAGCGTCGTCGCCGCGGGGTGCTCGTAGTTCTCGCGCACTTTCAGCCCGAGCATGCGGTCCTCCATCGAATCGGTGCGGCCGACGCCGTAGGCGCCCGCGAGCTCGTTGAGGTGCTGGATGAGGTCGACGGGGTCGTACGACTCGCCGTCGACGGCGACGGGATAGCCCTCCTCGAAGGCGATCTCGATCTCCTCGGTCTCGTCCGAGGGCGCCTCGGTCCACTCGTAGATCTCCTCGCCGGGGACGTAGCTCGGGTCCTCGAGCTCGGAGCCCTCGACCGAGCGGCTCCAGAGGTTGGTGTCGATCGACCACTTGCCGCCGTCGCCGCCCTCGACGGGCAGGTCCTTCTCGGCGGCGTACTCGTTCTCCCACTCGCGGGTGAGCCCGAGCTCGCGAACCGGTGCGATCACTTCGAGGTCGGAGTCGCGCCAGATCGCCTCGAAGCGGAGCTGGTCGTTGCCCTTGCCCGTACAGCCGTGGGCGATCCCGGTACAGTCCTGTTCCTCGGCGACCTCGAGGATCGCGCTGGCGATCACCGGGCGCGCGAGCGCGGTCCCGAGAGGATAGCCCTGGTAGGTCGCGTTCGCGCGGACCCCGTCGAAACAGAGGTCGGCGAACTCCGCTTTCGCGTCGACGACGTAGTGATCGAGTCCGAGCGCCTCGGCGGTCTCCTCGGCTTCGTCGAACTCCGACTCCGGCTGGCCGACGTCGACCGTGACGCCGATTACCTCGTCGTAGCCGTACTCCTCCTCGAGCAGCGGGACGCAGACAGTCGTGTCGAGTCCCCCCGAGAACGCGAGTGCAACGCGTGTCATAGCTACTCGAGTGGAGAGGGAGGATAGACTTAAATTCATCGTTCTTAGCTACGTAAATTAACTCCATAGACCACGCTACGCCGAAGAATTAGCAATTTCGGGAAGTGAGTTCGATCCGGAACAGAGGTGGGGTATAGTACGGGCTCAAAGGCCCGGTCGTCGCGGTCGTCGCGGCGTAACGGCTCCGGCGGTAGCGAAAAGGGCGACCGATCTATCGGCGGAACCGCTCATTAGGACTCTCTAAGAGAACGGAACCTCTTAAACCCTGCCCGACGTGCAAGTGTTGCGACGGGTCGCGTTACTCCTCGTCGACGTCCTCCTCGGGAAGGGCGAGGACGTTCTCCCGACCGATACGGAAGACGTCGATCTCGTCGTCCTCCCGAAGTCCGCCGACGACCTGGCTGGTCTTGGCCTCGGTCCAGTCGAGTTCGGAGACGACCTCCTGTTGTTTGATCCGGCCCCCGCGGTCCTCGATCAGGCGCAACACCCGTTCCTCGTTGCTGAGCAACTCCGCCGGCGGGCCGGCCTGTCGGGGCGCGGTCGATTTCGTCGGGACGTCCGTCTCGGACGCCCCCGGGCCGGGCTCCGCGTCGCGCCGGAGCCACCACACGGCGACCGCGGCCAGCGCGAGCGCGCCGAGCGCGCCGCCCGCCGCGAGCCAGGACATCTCCGGTCCCCCTTCGGACTCGGGCGACTCGCCCGCGGATTCGGTGTCCTCGATCAGCACGACGCGGGGTTGGTCGTCGGCGAACTCGGTGCCGTCGCCGTTCCAGAGGACCGACCCCTCCCCCCGATCGTCGGACTCAGGATCGATCTCGTAGGCCGAGTAGCTCTCGGGCCAGGAGAGCTGTAGCGTCGTGTCGTCGACCAGCGTGAACCCCGACAGCGCGTCCCCGACCTCGATGCTGTTGAGTTCGACGTGGGCGAACGAGGACCAGTTGAACCGGTACTGAACGTGGCCCAGTTCCCGCGGCGCGGTGCTTTCGTCCGTACTCACCGAAAAGTTCGAGATCTCCATCTCGCGGTCAGTCGCGTTCTCGCCGTCGGAGAGGACATCGTTCCAGCCCTCGGCTTCCTGCTCGACGTACGGTTCGGGGTTCGACTCGATATCGTCCTGAAGAGACTCCCACTCCTCGGCCGAGGCGTTCTCGCCGTTTATCGGGAAGCGGTAGTCGACCAGAAACGTCGCCGATCCGTTCTCGTGGATCGTCACGTCGATGTAGATCTCGTCGGCGTCGTCGAGCTGCAGGCCCTCCCCGTCCACCTGCTGGAGCGCCCGCTGTTGGGTCCCGGTGTCGCCGTCGGCCGCCACCACGGCCGAGGCGGGTATCGGAACGAACAGACAGCCGACCACCACGAGCACCACTAGGGCTCGGAGCCCCCGCACATCCATTACGGGACGTTGGTAGAGCCGTCTAAATAGGTCTTTCCGACGACGGCGGCGACCCGCGTTCCGCTATCGCTCCCGATCGCCCGAACGGAGCGAGGGACGTGCGACGAGCGTCGTCGGCACGTCGGACGGAAGTCGATCGAACGCCACACTCATACGGCGACCATCCCTACTCGCGGGGACGTGTACAGCGTCACCGTTCCCGTCCCCGGGCGCGTCCGCGAGCTCGCGACCGCCCTCTACCCCGATCTGGTCAGATTCGACACCGTGCGCGAGAACCACTCCTGCCTGCTCAAACGCCTCGGTGAGCCCGACCACGCCGCACAGCTCCAGCACCGTACGCGCCGCGCCCTCGAGGGGACCCCGCCGATCGAGGCCCGCGTCGCCGGGATCGACTACTTCGCCGACCCGCCGCTGGGGGCGGCCCCCGTCGTCTACCTCGCCGTCGACAGCCCCGCCCTCGAGGCGATCCACGCCCGCCTCGCCGAGGAGTTCGGCGCCGTCGACGGGCTCGAGGGTGCCGACTACGTCCCCCACGTAACCCTGGCCCGAGGCGGCGACGAGGCAACCGCGAAGCGGCTCGCCGACCGCGATACCGACGCGATCGAGTGGACCGTCGGCGAACTCGAGTTTCGGAGCGAGTCCGACGGCTCGCCGGAGGGTCGCATCGTACTCTCCGGATAGCGCCGGAACCCCCCAATTGTTGCCGCGTCCTCCGTCGCCGACCGCGCGACGAACGTCGGGCGTCGTCGTCGCTTCCCCTCGAGACCGCGCGCTTCGCCGCCCGACCGGATCGTCCGGGCTCGAGGTACCCCTTCCCGGCTGGCGGCGGGTTAAGTTCGGCGAACCGTTACCCGGGGTGTGGTCGCAACGATACTCGTCGCCGCGGTCGTCGGCCTCGCGCTCGGCGTCTTCCTTCAGAAGGGACGCTTTTGCTTCGTGAACGCGTTCCGGGACTTCTTCGCGTACAAGGACTCCCGGGTCACGAAGGGCGTCGCCGTCGCGACGCTGCTGACGATGGTCTTCTGGGGAATCGCCTACCAGTTCGGCTACTACGGAGCGCTGTGGACGCCCGAGTGGGGACTGACGGGACTCGTCGGCGGCTTCGTCTTCGGCGTGGGGATGACCTACGCCGGGGGCTGTGCCAGCGGCACCCTCTACCGGGCCGGCGAGGGGTACCTCCAGTTCTGGCTGACCCTGCTGTTCATGGGCGTCGGCTACGCGGCCTTCGCGGTCGCGTTCCCGACGCTCGAGAGCACCTACTTCGAGGCGCTCACGTTCGGATCCGGGGTCAGCCTCTTTACCGTCTCCTCGATTCCGGCGGGGCTGCTCGCCCTGGCGGTCGCCGGCGGCGCCGTCCTCGTCTACGCCGCGGTGCTCGGGCGCTCGAGCGAGACCGGGACCCTCGAGGGGCGGTCCGACGTCGCGTCGGTCCAGCTGACGGCGCTGCTCGCGCCGATTGCCGGCCTCCGACGGATCGCTCGCGGAACCCGTGAGTACGTCGCCGGGCTGGTCGAGGCGTGGCGCGATCCGCTCGCGGCGAGTAAGCGGCCGTGGGACCCCCGCACCGCCGCTCTCGGGATCACCGGTGCCGCCGTACTCTGGTTCACCCAGGCCTCGATCGTCGGCGTCACCGGTCCTGAGGCCCGCTGGACCGGCTACCTCCTCTCGCAGGTCGGTGTCGACGCCGAGTCCTACGACTACTGGGGCTCGGTGCTCTTTCAGGGCCAGGGCGTCGACGTCACGACCGATATGGTGATGATCGGGTTCGTCATCGTCGGCGCGTTTCTGGCGGCGTCCTGGAGCGGGGACTTCTCGGTTCGGGTCCCGAAGCGCCGACGCCTCCCGAACGCGATCGGCGGCGGCCTGCTCATGGGCGCGGGCTCCCGGCTCGCTCCGGGCTGTAACATCGGCAACATCTACTCCGGCATCGCGGAGCTGTCGGTCCACTCGTTCATCGCGGCCGTCGGCATCGTCGCCGGCGTCTACGTGATGACCCACTGGATCTACCGCGAGGTCGGCTGCGCGATCTGAATCGCTCGCTAATCGACTCGGAGTACGAACGCACGACAATGCCATCCATCGACGACGTCACGAACGCACCGGACGAACTGAGCGACGACCGAGCCGACGAACTCCTCGAGGAGGCCGACCTCGTCCAGGACATGATGGGCGAGGTCTGCCCGTACCCGCAGGTCGAGGCCAAGAAGGGCCTGCAGGACCTCGAGTCGGGCGACCTCCTCGTCCAGGAGACCGATCACGTCCCCTGTACGGAGAACGTCCCCCGGGCCGTCGGCGACGACGCCGAGGCGCGGGTCTGGCGAAGCGGCGACGCGACCTACCGCATCTACCTCCGCAAGCGATAATGGTCGCCGAACTCGACCCCGAGACCGTTCGCGAGCGCATCGACGGCGACGGGGAGTTCGACCTCCTCGACGTCCGCGACGCCAAGGCCTACGAGGAGGGTCATCTCCCCGGCGCCGAACACGTCACGATCGAGGAGCTCGAGGACACCGTCGCCGACCGCGAGTGGGCCGACGACGTGGTCGTCTACTGCTACATCGGCCAGACCTCGGTCCAGGCGGCCCGGCTCATCGAGGAGTACGGCGACGTCGACGCCGTCGCGAGCATGGCCGGCGGCTACGACGCCTGGGGACCCCTCGAGGCCGCGAGCGCCGATTGACGACGGCCGCCGGCCAGAAAACTCATGCGAACCGATACGAGACGGGAGCCATGCACCGACGAACGCTGCTCGCGGGTTCGGCGGCGATGGCGACGCTGGCGGCGGGCTGTAGCGATCTGGCGTCGCTCGGCGAGGACGTCGCCGTCGACGAGACGATCCGGGACGAACAGACGGCGACGTTCACCGCCGATTCGGGCGATCGGCTCTCCGTGTCGGTCACCGTCGAGGAGCTCGCCGAGCCGGACGACGACGCCGAGGTGAGTCCGAGCGCGGTTAGCTTTCGGCTCGATCACGCCGACGAGGGTCCCCTCGAGACGCGATCGATCGCCGACGCCGAGACGTTCGACGTGACCGTCGAGGACGACGGCGAGCACATCGTCATCGTCACGAACGGGGCCGCCAGCGTCACGATCGACGACGCCTGACGCGGTCTCCCGTCCCGTTTTCCGGCCCTCCGCGGTCGCCTACGGCGCCGGCGGATCCCCCTCGTAGGCGCCGTGATCGCCGTAGAAGTTCCGCATCGCGAACTTGAGCTTCGAGGGCTCGATGTCGAGCAGCTCCTCGCGTTCCTCGTGGGGGAAGGTTCCGTTGACGCTGTACTTACCCAGATCTGACTTCGCCTCCCTCGAGTAGCGCCGATCGAGCAGCGCGCGCACCGCGATGTCCTCGGGCGAGCGAAGCACCCGACCGAGCGCCTGGCGGGTCTTGCGGACCGTCGGGATCTCGACGGCGTACCGCCAGCCCGTGTCGGTTCCCTCGAAAGCGGCGTCGTAGGCCTCCTGAACCGCCTCTGTCCGGTCGTCGAGGTGGGGATAGGGGACGCCGACGACCGCCACCGTCCGGGCGTCGTCGCCGTCGAAGCTCACCCCCTCCGCGAGGGTGCCCCACAGCGAGGTACAGAGGACGCCGTCGTCGTCCGCGACGAACTCCCGGCGGAGCTCCTCGACGGCGACGCCCGGCTCGTCGAGGTAGACCGTCGCCGACTCGCGGCGCTCGAGCCGTTCCGCGTAGCGGCTCGCCTCGCCGTAGTTCGGGAAGAAGGCCAGCGTGTTGCCGGCGGTCATCCGGACCGCGTCGTCGAGCGCGTCGGTAACGGTCTCCTGGACGGCGGGGTCGTCCCGGTCCGAGGAGAACAGCGGCGGCGTCTCGACGGCGTAGGTGCGGCGGTGGTCCTCGGGAAACTCGAGCCCGTAGGCCATCGAAATCGGGTCCTCGAGACCCAGTACGTCCTCGGTGACGTCGAAGGGCTGCAGGGTCGCGCTCATCAGGATCGTCGCGGAGACCTCCTCGAACAGTCGCCCGGTGACCTGACGGGGGAGACAGGTGTACAGCTCCGCGCGGCCGTAGATCTCGTCGGTGCCGGCGTCCCGTGTAACGGAGACGACGGGATACAACCCCTCCTTCGTCCCCTCGTCCATCCAGGCGCTGACGAAGCCGGCCGCCTGCAGAGTCTGGCACTCCGTTCGCGTGGCCGTCTCGCCCTCGCGGTAGGCCTCCTCGTACTCCTCGTCTAACTCCTGGCCGAGCGCCATCGCCGCCTCGAGGTCGTCGTCGATCCCTCGCCCCGAGTACCGCCGGAGGAACTCGAGGGTGAGCTCGTCGCGTCGGTCCTCGTTGGCGATCGGGACGTCCGCCCAGTTCTCGCCGATCCCTTTTCGGTCGCCGAAACCGAACGAGTCCTCGTAGGTCTCGACCAGCGCGCGGTGAAACGCCGAGAGGACGTTGGTCGCGTCCTCGGCCCGGGGGTCGTCGCTGTCGGCGAGTTCGTCGAGCGCCGACTCGAAGGTGCGCTCCGAGCAGGTCCGGGTCGCGTGCTCGCGGGCGGCGTCCTCGACGTTGTGGGCCTCGTCGAAGACGGCGATGATGTCCTCGGGGTCGCGGCCGAGCCAGCGGAAGAACTGCTCGCGGATCGTCGAATCCAGCAGGTGGTGGTAGTTACAGACGACAAGATCGACGCCCTCGATCCCCTCCTTCAGGAGTTCGTAGCCACAGAACTCCCGCGTCTCGGCGTACTCGTAGATCTCCTCGGGTGTGCGGACGTCGTCGAACAGCCAGGCGAAGAAGTCGTCGGTATCTTGCGTGAGGTTGTTCCGGTAGTACTCGCAGACGTTCTTGTCCGCTAAGTCCTCCAGCCGGTCCTCGATGTTCTCGAGTTCGTCCATCACCGCGCTGCGAGCGTCGGCCGCGGAGCCGTCGCTCCCCTCCTGGCTCTCGGCGAGTAGCTCCCGCTGACGCCGCTCTAGCTGCTCGCGGTCGCGCTCGGCGTCGACGACCGCGCGGGTGTTGTCCCGCAGGGTCTGGCACTCCTCGTAGCCGACGTCGATGTGACACATCGACCCCTTCCCCTTGAACACGATCGCCCGGAGCGACTCCTCGCGGGTGATCGCCCGGGCCTCTTCGACGAACTGGCGCATCTGCTGGTGAACGTTGGTCGTGATGACGACGGTCTTGTCCTGCTCGCGGGCGACCTCGAGGGCGGGAACGAGCGAGGAGAGGGTCTTTCCGGTCCCGCAGGCGCCCTCGAACAGGACGTCCTGGTCCCGAACCAGCGCGTTGTAGATGCGGTCCATCGCCTCGCGCTGGTTCTCGTAGGGTCGCTCGTACGGGAAGAATCGCATGTACCCGGCTGTCTCGGACACGGTACTGAGTGGTTCCCGCTGCGATAAAAGGATTCGTCTCCGCCCGGTGCCGGATCCGGGACCGCGACGGTGCGACCGCCGCCGTGGTATCCCTCCCCACCCCCGGCGTACGCACGGTACAGCGCCATATCGCTCGAGGGCCTGGCCTCGCGTATGGCCATCCCCGGCTACGATTCCGGCGATGTCGTGGAGTACACACTCGACCGCGCGGGCGCCCGCGCCGAGGTCGTCGCGGGCGTCGTCCCGGACGCGTTCGGCCTCGAGCGCAGCGCCCGGGATCCGACGGCGACCGCGCTCGCGGACTCGATCGAGCTCGTCGGCCTCGAGGAGCTGCGGGCCGTCGAGGCGTTCCGGATCGAACTCGTGTACGACCCGTCGGCACTGCCCCCCGGCGCGAGTCCGACCGACGTCGCGATCGCCGTCGACGACGGCGACGGCTGGACGCGCCTCGAGTCGACGGTCGACCTCGAGGAGACGACGGTGTCGGCGACGCTGGGCGAGCGCCCCCCGGGGACGACGATCGTCGCGGTCTACGCCGGCGGCGACGCCGGCGAGGAGTGACGGACTACGCCGCCGGCTCGATGTAGACCTTGCCCACCTGATCGTCGTGGTCCCGGAGCGCCCGTTCGATCTCGGTGATCCGAGCGTCGATGGCATCCGAGTCGAGTTCGGAGTCGAACGAGACGTCGGCGGTGACGAGCAGGTCCTCGGGGCCGAAGTAGACCGTCCGGAAGTCGACGAGATCGGCGATGCCGTCGGCGCCCTCGACGATCGCACGAAGTTCGTCCTCGGCCGGTTCGGGGAGACTTTCGCCCAGAATGAGTCGTTTGTTCTCCCAGGCGAGTGCGATCGCAAACCCCATCAGCATCAGTCCGATGACGAGCGCGGCGCCGGCGTCGTACACCGGGTTCCCGGTGGTCCGCGTGAGGTAGACGCCGAGGAGGGCGATCCCCGCGCCCGCGAGGGCGATGGTATCCTCGGTGAGCGCGGTCAGGGTCGTGACGTCGCTGGTCTTGTGAAACGCCTCGCGGAACGTCTCCCAGCCGTACTCGTCCATCTGGGCAGAGATCCCCTGGTAGGCCTTCCAGAACGCGTAGGTCTCGAAGGCGATCGCCCCGAGCAGGACGGCGTAGTTGACGTAGACGGGGTCGAACGTCGCCCCGAGCAGCGTAACGTCCCCGCTGGCCCGGTGGACGCCGCCCTCTCGCAGGGCGCTGTAGCCGTGGCGGGCGCTCTCCCAGCCGGCGATCCCGAACAGCATGACGCTGACGAGCAGGCTGTAAAAGAACTGGGCCTTCCCGTGGCCGAACGGGTGGCTCCGGGTGGCCTCCTGCGCGCCGTACTTGATGCCGATCAGCAGGAAGACCTGGTTGCCCGTGTCCGAGATCGAGTGGTACGTCTCCGAGAGCATCGCGGGACTTCCGGTCAACAGAAAGCCGCCGAATTTCAACACCGCAATCGCGCCGTTCGCGAACAGTGCAGCGAGGACGACGGAGGTACTACTGGCCATCGACGGGAAGTACGGACGGTCGGGAGTAAAGTGTGAGCCGTTCTAGAGCCGGGTGCCCCGCCGAGGGCGCGCTCCGAAACGGTGCCGCCGACACCGAAAGGAACCTGACGGGAACTCCCGAAGGGCGACCATGATCGCGATCTTCGCGGACACCCACAGCGGCGACAGCCACGAGCTCACCGGCGAGGCCCTCAAGGCGGCCCGAACGGCCGACACCGTGATTCACGCCGGCGACTTCACGAGCGCGGCGGCGCTCGAGGCCTTCCGGGCGGAGTGTTCGCGGCTGTTCGCCGTCCACGGCAACGCCGACGGCGCGGCGGTTCGAGAGCGGCTGCCGACGGCCCGCGTCGTCGAGGTGGACGGGGCTCGCTTCGCCGTCACCCACCGCCGCGAGGGCGGGGCGACCGGGCTGGCGATGTTCGGTCGCTCACGGGACGCCGACGTCGTCGTCTCGGGTCACACCCACCGACCGACCGTCGTCGACGCCGGCGACGCGGTCCTCATAAATCCCGGCAGCCACGCCCAGCCCCGCGGCAACCGACCGGGGTTCGCCGTCCTCGAGCGCGACGGCGACGGGCTGGTCGGCGAGCTCCGCCAGCCCGACGGGACCGTCCTCGAGACCATCGACGTCCGGGCGTGAGCGCGAGCGGATCGTCGGACGGCCGATCGATCGTCGAGGCCGACACGAGGGGAGACAGCGGGTGAGAGACGCGGCCGTCGCCGGAAGACGAGGAAGTAGCCACCGAACACTACACCGTTGGAGTATAAGAAATAAAACGCCGAAACGGTTTTGCGGACCCGCGCTGTACGGCTCGAGTATGCTCGGTTTCCTCCCCGACGATCCGGTTATCATCGCGATCGTCCTGATCCTGCTCGGACTGATCTTCTTTACGTACCTCCTGTTGCGCCGCACGGTCCTCGAGTTCCGCGACGGGATGGAGGGTCGCTGACCACCTACAGTTCCTCGGAGACCAGTTCGACCGCCCGTTCGATCTCGTCCCGCGAGACACAGCGGTGGGTACAGAACCGCAGCGTGGTCTCGCCGAACGCCGACGCACGGACTCCGCCGCCCTCGAAGCGCTCGAGGACGTCCTCGCTGGTCAGCCCCAGCCCCGAGACGTCGACGAGGACGATGTTCGTCTCCGGTTCCTGCACGTCGAGGCCGTCGATCTCGCCGAGCCCGTCGGCCAGCAGGCGCGCGTTCTCGTGGTCCGTCTCGAGGTCCGGGACGTTCTCGAGGGCCCGCAGCCCCGGCGCGGCGACGATCCCGGCCTGGCGCATCCCGCCGCCGAACAGCTTCCGGACCCGGCGAGCCCGGTCGATAAACTCCGCGGAGCCCGCGAGCATCGAACCGACGGGGGCGCCGAGCCCCTTCGAGAGACAGAACATGACCGAGTCGACGGGCTCGGTGAGCTCGGTGACGGGAACGTCGAGCGCCGTCGCGGCGTTGAAGATCCGCGCGCCGTCGACGTGGACCGGAACCCCTCGAGCGTGTGCGGCGTCGGCCGCAGCTTCGATCTTCTCGGGTGCGATCGCGAGCCCGCCGCGGGCGTTGTGAGTGTTCTCGAGGCAGAGCAACCCGGTTCCCGGGCGGTGGAGGTCCTCCGCGACGTAGCTCGCGTCGATCTCGGCAGGCGTCGGCACGCCCCGCGGGTCGGCGTCGAGCATCCGCACCTGTAGCCCCGCGAGCTGGGCAAGTCCGCCGAGTTCGTACTTGACGACGTGGCTCTTGCGATCGGCCAGTACCTCCTGGCCCCGCTCGGTGTGGACTCGTGCGGCGATCTGGTTGCCCATCGTTCCCGTCGGCACGTACAGCGCCGCCTCCGTGCCGACCCGCTCGGCCGCGCGGGCCTCGAGGTCGTTTACCGTCGGATCCTCGCCGTAGACGTCGTCGCCGACCGTAGCCGCGGCGGCGGCCTCCCGCATCTCCTCGCCGGGTTTCGTCACCGTATCCGAGCGTAGATCGATCATGGGATCGGGTAGCCGACGATCCGCCAAATAGCCGCCGTTCTCGAGGCGCGGTCCCCTCGGGTCGGCCGCGGGATCCCTCGATATCCGGCACGATCGCCCGACGGCCCGGGACCGCCGAACGGCGCCCGGATTTCGATTCGAAAACGGTATTCCGGCGTGGCAAGATCTGTGTCACATGGACCCGCGCATCCGCGAACACGCCGAGATCATCGCGAACCACTCCGTCGACCTCCGTGAGGGGGACAACGTCGTCGTCGACGCCCACCCCGTCGCCGAGGACCTGGCCGTCGCCCTCCACGAGGTGATCGGCGACCGCGGCGCCAACCCCGTGGCGACCAGTCAACGAACCGGAAAGCGCCTGCGACGGGCCTACCTCCGCGCCTCCGACGACGAGTTCGAGACGCCCGACCACGAGCTCGCGCTCATCGAGAACACCGACGTCTACATCGCGATCCGGGCCAGCGACAACGTCACCCAGACCAGCGACGTCGACCCCGAGACGCAGGCGGCCTCCCGACAGGCCCGCCAGCCGATCCTCGAGGAACGGCTCTCGACGCGGTGGTGTCTCACGCAGTTCCCCGCGCCCGCGAACGCCCAGCTCGCCGAGATGAGCACCGAGGCCTACGAGGGGTTCGTCTGGGACGCCGTCAACAAGGACTGGGAGGCCCAGCGCGACCACCAGGAAAACATGGTCGAGCTGATGGACGACGGCGAGGAGATCCGCATCGTCAGCGGGGAGACGACCGACGTCACGATGTCGATCGCGGGCAACCCGACACTCAACGACCACGGCGAGCACAACCTCCCCGGCGGGGAGGTCTTCACCGCGCCCGTCCCCGACAGCGTCGAGGGCGAGGTACTGTTCGACATGCCGCTGTACCACCAGGGTCGCGAGATCACCGACGTCTTCCTCGAGTTCGAGGGTGGCGAGGTCGTTTCCCACTCGGCCGCGAAAAACGAGGCCGTGCTGACGAACGTCCTCGAGACCGACGACGGCGCCCGCCGACTGGGCGAACTCGGCATCGGGATGAACCGCGACATCGACCGCTTTACGTACAACATGCTGTTCGACGAGAAGATGGGCGACACGGTCCACATGGCGGTCGGCCGGGCCTACGACGACACCGTCGGCGAGGGCAACGAGGCAAATGAATCGGCCGTCCACGTCGACATGATCGTCGACATGAGCGAGGACTCCCGCATCGAGATCGACGGCGAGGTCGTCCAGCGAAACGGCACCTTCCGGTTCGAGGACGGCTTCGAAGCGTAGTACCGCGAGCGACCGACGGGAGCGAGCGGCTTTTCCATCAACGGTTTTGCGCGAGTGGTTGCCGAAGGCGGCCCGAGCGGAAAACGGTTGGAGCGACCCCCACATCGAGATCGACGGCGAGGTCGTCCAGCGAAACGGCACCTTCCGGTTCGAGGACGGCTTCGACGGCTGAACTGCCTCGAGTCGAAGCGGTGCCCTCGCGACTCCGGCACGCGTGCTCGAGGCGAAGTGCGAGCGTCGGGCGAGGACCCGCGAGGACGGTTCGTGCATCGCGTTTATAACGTCGAACCGGGTAGGTGTCGTATGACGGTACTCGTCGCATACGACGGTTCGGCGCCGGCACGAAAGGCGGTGGAGTACGCGTTCGACGCCCACGCCGACGAGGAGATCGTCCTGCTGCGGGTCGTCGAGGCCGCGGACGGCTCCACGGAGGCCGGAATCAACCTCCTGCAGGAGGCGCTGCGGGACCGCGAAGAGAAGGCCGCGAACGAGCTCGCGGACGCCACGGCGGAGATCGACACCGAAGACATCGAGTTCCGGACCGAGACCGCCGTCGGCAAACCCGAACGCGAGGTCGTCTCCTTCGCCGAGGAGCACGACGTCGACCACATCGTCATCGGCAGCCACGGCCGCGAGGGCGTCTCCCGGGTCCTGCTCGGCAGCGTCGCCGAGCGCATCGCCCGGCGGGCGCCGGTGCCGGTGACTATCGTTCGGTGAGCGACGGCGAGCCGCGATCCGGCTCACTCGGCGACGATCTCGAGGTCGCCGAGCTGGATCCGGGGCTGGTGTTCGCAGATGTAGATCGCCATCTCCTCGGTCGCCGTAAACGCGAGCGTTTCGGTCGTCCCGGTGTTGACGACGACGTCCGTCGCGTGCTCCCCGACGCGCTCGCCGTCGGCGTCCCAGATCGCCAGGTTGTGTTTCACGTTGTCGCGGTTCTCGATCGTGATCTCGTAGGATCGATCCGCGAACAGCACCAGTGTCGGGTTCTCGACGCGGTCGACGTGGGCGGGTTCGACGCCGACCCAGCCGCCGACGTAGGCGTCGAGGCGGATCTCCGAGACGTCCCGCCACGTCTCGGGGTCGGTGTCGTTCTCGAGCGAGCGCGCGGCGTCGACGATCGGCTCCTCGTTCTCGTCGTCCGCGTCGTCGTCGCCCGATCCGACGCACCCGGCGGTGAGCAGCGTCCCCGCCGCGAGACAGAGACGCGAGAGCGCGCGGCGTCTGGTCGGGCTGGCTGCGGTCACGGTCGTCCGTAGGCGCTGCAACTGGATAAGACCCGATCCAACCACCACGGTCGTGAGATCATCCGCCGAAGCGACACCTCCCATCGGAGCCGAACCGCCGCCGGTTCGCTCGTCGCCACTGTCGCCCGGTCGCGGTCTACTCCTTGCCGCCTTCGGTTGTCGAACCTGGCACCGACGAGACGGGACGACCCCAGTATCGACGGCGCTGGAGTCCGTACACCCGAAACCGTCGTTCGTCGGGAGTCGAAGGGCCCGTCGCGTGCAGGCTCAAGCGCTTCACCCGAGAGCGGCATACCCCGTCATCCGGAGAGAAAGAATCGGACGCCGGCTCGCGGTTCGGTCGATAGCGTCCGACTGCAACGACGACCCGACGGCGATCCGCCCGACGGTCGGATGATACCGCAGCTCAACGGAGACATCTATGAAAACCAGCCTCGAGGTGGAGTACTGGGTCGTCGACGACGGCGGCGATCTGGTACCACCCGAAACACTGCTCGACGTCTCGGAGCAGGTCGATCCCGAGTTCGTCGAGCCGATGCTCGAAATCAAGACAACGCCCTGTTCGTCGACGGCCGAACTCCGCGAGGAGTTCCTCGGACGGATCGAACGCGTCGTCGACGCGGCACACGACCGGGACAAGCGACTCGTTCCGCTCGCGACCCCGTTGTACGCCTCGCCGGCGGACGTTCCGTACCGGGAAAAGCGTGGGACCGATCTCCAGCGCCGGATCGTGGGACCGACGTTCGACGACGCCCGCATCTGTGCCGGCACGCACATGCACTTCGAGCAATCGAACGTCGCCGCTCAGCTCAACGCCCTGACGGCGATCGATCCCGCGTTCGTCCTCCTCAACAGCTCGTCGCACTACCGCGGGGAGCGCATCGTCGAGTGTGCGCGTCCCTACCTCTACCGGCGCTCGTGCTACGAGGCCTGTCCCGAGCAGGGCCAGCTCTGGCCCTACGTCGACGGCGTCGCCGACTGGGAACGGCGACTCGAGGACGCCTACGAGGGGTTCCGCGAGCGCGCCCTCGACCGCGGCGTCGAACCGGCTCGCTTCGACGACGAGTTCGATCCCTACGACGCGGTCTGGACCCCCGTTCGGTTGCGGAAGGCGATGCCGACCGTCGAGTGGCGCTCGCCGGACGCGGCCCTGCCGAGCGAGGTGCTCCGGCTGGCCGAGACGGTGCGATCGATCGTCGCACACGCCGACGCCCGCGGTACCGTCGTCGACGGCGCCGAGTCCGCGACCGACGCCGCCGACGGGAAGCTGACGCTTCCCGACTTCGGAACCGTCGAATCGGTCACCGACGCGGCAGTCCACGACGGACTCGAGAGCCCGAGCGTGAGCCGCTACCTGCGGGAACTCGGGTTCTCTCCCGGGGCCTACGAGCCGTTGGCGGATCGGCTCCCCGACTCGCGGTTCGCGAAACGCCGAGCGAAGCGGCTCCGACTCGAGGCGGCGCGTCGACTCGAGGCCGACCTCGAACGGGCACGCGTCCGAGCCTGAGCAGCACGACCACCGCGTCAAGCGGCGAGGGCTACCGACGATCGAGCCACCGGCGCCCCGTTCGAAGATCGGTCGGGACCTCGTCGCCGAACGAACACCGCGTGCGATCGGCCGTGCAGGGGTTGCCCATCGCGACCTCGATCGTCGGCGAGCCCCCCTCAAAAACGGCCGCGCTCGCGGTCGTCAGCTGACCGAACGCGTGTGGCTCGTCCGTCTCGGGTTCCGGATGCCGGCAGATCGAGCCGTCTCCCGGGCCGTTCTCGTGATCCCGCGCGAGCGCCCACAGATCGTCCCGATCGATTTGGTCGGCGTCCTCGAGCAGCGCCAGGGCCCGGTCCCGTCGCTCGATCGAACTCTCCGTCTCGGTCGATTCCGAGAGTACGAAGTGGTTCGTTCGCGTTACGACGGCCGCGTCGTCGACGCCGATCCGCTCGGCGACCGGGTCGATCTCGAGCAGGACGGCGTCGGTTTCGTCGGCGAGAAACAGCGTCTGCCCGCACAGGCGTCGGGTCGGGACGGACTCGAGTAGCGACCGAGCGTCCTCGACGGTAGCACACTCCTCTAACACGATCCGGCTGACGGTCCCGTTCCGGAGCTGATCCTCGGGATCAACGTCGTCTCGCTCGCTGTCGATGTAGGTGTTCGCCGCGACCAGTCCCTGATCGTTCACCCCCTTGAAGATCGAGACCGTTCCGCAGGTGTCGACGGTCAGGAACCCGTAGTAGTCGTCGATCGGCGGCTGTTCGACGATCGACTTCGGACGGGACCCCCGACCGGCGATGTCCCGGTTCTTGAGTACGAGCGGCCCGCCGGTCGTCGATCCGGCGTCCGTTGACGGTTCCGAGTCGACCGTCGGTCGGGTGACGAGGACGTTCGTACACCCTTTCGGGTTCTTCTCGGAGCGTCCCCTCCCGTCGGCCAGTTCCTCGCAAAGCTCGGAGTACGCGAACACGTACGCGTCGTAGACTGCCCGATCGACATCGAGCTCCGCGGCCATCGCCTCGTAGGCCCGGCGGTGACGGTCGGGCAGACTCTCGCGGCTCCGCCGACCGTACTCGAGCAGCGGCTCGAGCTCGATCCCGCGGTCGTCGATCGCGGCGGCGAGTTCGTCGACGGCCCACTCGATGGCCTCCCGCTCGGTCGCCGCGCGTCGACTGGCCTGTTCGGCGAACGTGTCCGCGGCTGCGATCGTTTCGTCCATATTCGTGACAGCGACTCGAGCGGGTTGTATCGGCGGCCTGCACAGCCGATCGCACGGATCGGCCACCGTCAGCGACGCTCGCCGATTCCGCAGTCGACGGTCTCGGGAGACGTTTTCGAGAACGCGAACGCCGGCCACCGAGCGCGATACACAGCTGCGTCTGAAATTCGAGTACCCGATTAACAACTGTCGCAGAATCAGCGGGCACGATGGGATTCGAACCGCGGTCGCAGCAGGCTGCTCCCTGATTCGAACCCGCGTGCCGGTTTACTCGTCGCTCTGCGGCTCGTTGCACGGGCACGATGGGATTCGAACCCACGACCGTCGGATTAGAAGTCCGACGCTCTTTCCGGACTGAGCTACGTGCCCTCGAGTACGAGTCGTCCGTCGAACGGTATAAGCGGTTGGGATTCGCCGGTGGCGCAGTCGGGGGCCGAAACCCGTTCTTCGAGAGCGGGCTCTTGTCCCCGTCCGATCGCATCGCCGAGGCGCTTCGCAACCGTAGCGATCCGATACCGCGTCGCCCCGCTCGAGCGGGAGCCGCGGCCTACCCGCGTTCGGGCTGACGGACGCGAGATCCCCGGGTAGTCGACGGGGCTATCAGTCGCCGAGTCCGTCCTCGGACTCGTTGTCCATTCCGTTCTCGGTCTCGTTGTCCTCGCCGAGTCCGCCGTCTTCGGATTCGTTGTCCGTTTCGTTCTCGGTCTCGTTGTCCTCGCCGAGCCCGCCGTCCTCGGACTCGTTGTCCGTTTCGTTCTCGGACTCGTTGTCCTCGCCGAGTCCGCCGTCCTCGGACTCGTTGTCCATTCCGTTCTCGGACTCGTCCATTCCGTTTTCGTCCATCCCGTTTTCGGACTCGTCCGCCCCGTTCTCGGATTCGTCGTCCGTCCCGCCGTCCGAACAGCCCGCGATCGCCGCGATCAGTCCGGTGCCGGCCGCCATCGTGAATCGCCGTCTATCGATTGCTGTCATAGTACGCAGCCGGTGCCAAATTCGAGTCAGTAAATAACAGCCACGTTCCGTTTCGACGATTGATCTCGATTTGCTCGAGTTCTGAACCGACGGAGCCACGGCAAACGAGAGATTGTGATCGGGGGCGCCGTTTCAGAACCGAAAGCACCGCCGGTAGTCGAGCCGAGTCGAGCGGTCGACTCGAGACCGTCGTTTCGGGGTTACGGACGGTCTGTGCTCCAAAATCGGCGTGTTTCGATCCGATATGCCGATACATAACGAGGTTGCGGGAGAAGCAACCGAGGGGCCGCGACCCCGCGGGTCGACGCGGTGAGCGACGAACACAGGTCTTATGCACGTCTCGACGGTACGTTCGATCGATGCACGTCATCGGAACGGTGGGACTGCCCGGAAGCGGCAAGGGCGAGGCCGCCACCGTCGCGCGAGAGGAAGGGGTCCCCGTCGTGACGATGGGCGACGTCGTCCGCCAGGAAACGGCCGACCGCGGGTTAGATCCCGCGAAAGACCACGGAGGGGTCGCCCAGGCGCTTCGCGAGGAGAACGGTCCGGCGGCGATCGCCGAGCGCTCGCTGCCGATGATCGACGACCGTCTCGAGGATCACGACGCCGTACTGGTCGACGGGATCCGATCGGGCGTCGAGGTCGACGCCTTCGAGGAGCGGTTCGGCGAGGCGTTTACGCTCGTCAGCATCGAAGCCCCCTTCGACGTGCGAGCCGAACGCATCGACGCGCGCGGGCGGGACGCCGGCGCGAACGACGGCGGCGAGCCCCTCGAGAAACGCGACGAGCGCGAGCGCGGGTTCGGGATGGACGACGCGATGGACCGTGCCGACGTCGTCGTCGACAACACCGACTCGCTCGAGGCGTTCCGCGAGCGGATCCGCCGACTCGTCCGCGAGCAGACGGAACCGATCGACGAACCGGAATCCGAGGCCGAACGACCATGACCGATATCTACAGCGTCGACGTCGAGATCACCGCGCCGGTCTACGACACCGAGGTAACGAGCCGCGTCGCCGACGCCGTCGCGAACGTCTTTCCCGACGCCGACCTCGAGGAGGAGTTCGGCGAGATCAGGGGGGAGGCCCACTCGCTCGAGCATCTCTCGGAACTGTTACACCGCCAGGAGATCCTCGACACCGCCCGTGGGGAGTTCTTCGCAAACCGCGAGGGCGAGGCGTTTAGCTTCGCGCTGAAAAAGCAGGCAGCCTTCGAGAACCGCGTCAACTTCTCGGTTGGCGAGCCCGACGAGCTCGGGGAGATCGCCGTCCGCGTCCGCGTCCGGGAGCCGGACCTCGAGAGCTACGTCGACCGCGTCGCGCCGCCGACCGAGGACGGCCGACCGGTCGACCCCTGAGACGGGCGAGTCGGTTCCGGCGACGGTCGCCCTCTCGTCTCGATAGCGGGGTCGGTGCGCTCGGGAAACGGAACGCGCTCAGAACGGGCCCATACCGCCCATTCCGCCGCCACCGCCGCCCTGTTGCATCTGTTGCATCATCCGCTGCATCTCCTTGTCCGAGCCCATCCCCTGGAACTGCTTGATCGTGCGTTCCATCATCTTGTACTGCTGGAGCAGCTCTCGGACCTGGTCCTCGCTGGTTCCGGAGCCCCGCGCGATGCGCTCGATCTGGCTCGCACCGATCGCCTTGGGGTACTCCTTCTCGGTGTCGGTCATCGAGTCCATGATGACGCTGAAGGTGCGCATCCGCTCCTGGGTGACGTCCATCGCGTCGTCGGGCAGCTGGTCCTTGATCCCGCCGCCGAAGCCGGGGATCATGTCCATCACCTGGTCGAGGGGGCCCATATTGTTCATCGCTTCCATCTGCTTTTGCATGTCGTTGAGGGTGAACTGCCCCGTCAGCATGTCCTCGGGGTCCCACTCCTCGTCGTCCTCGATGTCGGTCTGTTGCATGGCCCGCTCGACGCGCTCGGCGAGCTGGCCGAGGTCGCCCATGCCCAGCAGCCGCGAGATGAAGCCGTCGGGTTCGAACCGCTCGACGTCCTGAACCTCCTCGCCGGTTCCCAGGAAGGCGATCGAGGAGTCGGTCTGGTCGACCGCCGTCAGTGCCCCTCCGCCCTTGGCGGTCCCGTCGAGTTTGGTGATGACGACGCCGTCGATGCCGATCGACTCGTCGAACTGGCGGGCCTGCTCCTTCGCACCCTGCCCGATCGCCGCGTCGAGCACGAGCAGCGAGGTGTCGGGCTCGACGACGCCCTCGATCTGCTCGATCTCGTCGATCAGGTCGTCCTCGAGGGCGTGTCGCCCCGCGGTGTCGACGATGTGGACGTCGGCCTCGCTGGTCGCCTCGAGGCCCTCGCGGGCGATCTCGACGGGATCGTCGGCGTCGGGATCGCCGTAGAAGTCGACCTCCGCGCGCTCGGTCATCTCCTTGGCCTGGTCGTAGGCGCCGGGCCGGAAGGTGTCCGTCTGGATCACGGCGGGGCGAAGCCCCTTCGTCGAGAACCACCAGGCCATCTTCGCGGCGGAGGTCGTCTTCCCCGACCCCTGGAGGCCGGCCAGCAGGATCGTCTGCTCCTCGAGGGGGAGGTCGGTCGACTCGCCGATCAGGCCGACGAGTTCCTCGTAGACGATCCGGAGGACGAAGTCCCGGGCCGGGGTTCCCGCCGGGGGTTCCTCCTCCAGCGCGCGCCGTTCGATGCTGTCCGACAGCTCCATCACGAGCGAGACGTCGACGTCGGCGGAGAGCAAGGAGCGTTGGATCTCCTTGACGATCTCCCCGATGTCCTCCTCGCTGACGCGTGACTTCCCGCGGAGTTTGTCCAGCGTGCCCCGCAGAGAAGTGCCGAGATCGTCGAGTACCATTTGCCCGGTGTACGGGGCGATGGCGTTAAAGGCTTTTTCTCGACCGCCAGCGCTTTCGATCGACCGACCTCCGTTTCGGCGATCCCGGACCCTCGCGGTGGCGGGCTGTCGTCGAGTGCGTACCTACGCGCCTCGAGGACGGCCGACGGTTCGAACCGCGGCGTCGGAGGGTATTTCAGCCGCCCGCCGACAACGTTCGGGTATGCCGACGAACCCGGACATCGACGCCGACGAGTATCCCGCCCTGGCCGACGCCGACGTCACAGTCCGCGCCGAGGACGGCTTCTACATCGCCGACGACGAGGAGACCGGGGTCTCGAGCCAGGGCCCCACCGAGGAGGAAGCGATCGCGAACCTCGCGGAGGCGGTCGCCACCTACGCGGACGGTCAGTCCGACGACACCGGCGACGACTGGCTGTAGCGCCGGAGCACCCCGTTTCGTACGCAGCCTGCCGTTTTACGGTGGATAGCGTGGTCGTGTACACGATATGGACGAGTTCGACGTCGTCGTCATCGGCGGCGGATCGGGAAGCCAGGTAGCCACCGCGGCGGCCAAGGAGGGCCTCGAGGCGGCCGTGATCGAACCCGGACCGCTCGGGGGCGCCTGCATCACGCGTGGCTGTGTCCCCTCGAAGGCGCTCATCCACCGGGCCGACGTCGTCGACGGGATCCGCCGCGCCGAGCGGTTCGGCGTCGGCGCATCCCTCGAGGACGTCGCCTACGACGAGATCACGTCGTCGATCCGCGAGACGGTCTACGGGAAGGCCGAGCGTCAGGCCGAATCGCTCGAGGAGGCCGAGAACGTCGCGCTCTACCGCGGCGAGGGGCGGTTCGTCGACGAGCATACGGTGGCGATCGACCCCGTCGTGGACGGGGACGGCGCTCCCGCGGACGGGGACGGCTCCGACGACGGGGACGGCGAACGGATCCGCGGCGAGACGATCGTGATCGCGGTCGGCAGTCGCCCGACGATGCCCCCGGTCGATGGCCTCGAGGACGTCGACGTTCTCACCAGCGACGACGCCCTGTACCTCGACGAGCGACCCGACGAACTCGTCGTGATCGGCGGGGGGTACATCGGGGCCGAACTGGGCTACTTCTTCGGGGCGCTCGGCGCCGACATCTCGATCGTCGGCCGGAGCGACGAGCTCGTCCCGTGGGAGGACGGCGACGTCAGCACAGCGGTGACCGACGGGCTCGAGCGCTACTGCGAGCTCTACACGGGCTACGAGGCCGTCGAAGCGAGCGAGGACGGGCAGCGGGTTACTGTCACCGCGGAGCCGTCCGACGATGGTGGGGGCGAATCGGTCGAGCTCGAGGCCGACGATGTTCTGGTCGCGGCGGGCCGACGGCCCAACACCGATACCCTCGAAATCGAGAACGCCGGCGTCGAGACCGACGCGGACGGGTACGTCGAGATCGACGAGCGCCTCGAGACGAGCGTCGACGGGATCTGGGCGCTCGGGGACGTCCTCGGCGACGAGCCCTACAAGCACGCGGCCGACTACGAGGCCCGGATCGTGGCGACGAACGTCCTCGAGACGGTCGAGCGGACCGTCGACTACGGGGCGATGCCCCACGCGATCTTTACCTCGCCGCGGGTCGCGAGCGTCGGCCGGACCGAGGCGGAACTCGAGGAGGCCGACCGGGAGTACGAGTCGGTCCGCGTGAGCTACGACGCCGCACCGCTTGGGCTGATCCTCGATCCCGACGAGGGGTTCGTCAAGGTCCTCGCGGCGCCCGACGGGGAGATCCTGGGCTGTCACGTCGTCGGCCCGGAGGCGCCGACGCTGATCCAGGAGGTCGTCGTCGCGATGGACGGCGGCGGCACCGTCGACGACGTCGCGGACCCGGTTCACGTCCACCCCGCGCTCTCGGAGGTCGTCTACGCGGCGTTCGACGAACTGTCCTCGAGGCCGTACTCGACGGCGCCGGACTGGCGAGACGCCGGTGACGAGTGATTTATTTATCGGACGCCCGTTACGTATCCAAAATGGGTGAACGATCGGGGTCGACGACCCCGGGCAGCGACGGGGTGGCGCGAACCTACGAGCGGATCACCGACGCGGTGGTCGGACTCGACGGGGAGTTTCGGATCACGTTCTGTAACGCCGGCGCCGAGCGGGTACTGGACGCGAGCGGTGCGCAGCTCCGCGGAACGGCGATACAGGAGGCGGTTCCGAACGGGGTCGGAGCGACGGTTCGCGAGGGCTGTGAACACGCCCTCGAGACCCAGGAGTCGCTCGGGTTCGAGGAGTACTTCGACTCGCTGGAAGCCTGGTACGAACTGCGCGTCTATCCCGACGAGACGGCCGTGACGGTCCACTTCCGGGACGTGACCGATCGGGTCCGCCGGGAGGACCAGCTCCGCCGGCGCGAGCGCGCGCTCCAGGACGCCTACGAGGCTCTCGCGGATGCGAACCGGCCGCTCTCGGAGCAGATCGAGGTGCTACTGAGCATCGTCCGCGAGACGCTCGGCACCGAGTGCGGAACGCTGTCGTCGGTTCAGGAACGGACCAACGAGTACACCCTCGAGGCCGTCGACGCGGCCGAGGGGATCGACCTCGAGGCGGGGCGAACGGTGCCCCTCGACCGGACGAACTGCAAGCGCGTCGTCGACGCCGGACGAACGGTCGCGATCGAGGACGTCGGGGCCGACCCCGACGCGCCCGAGCCGGCCGACGGGGTCGCGAACGGGGCGGCCGCGGTCGCCTGCTACCTCGGCACGCCGATCTTCGTCGACGGCTCGGTGTACGGGACGTTCTGCTTCTACGACCGCGAGCCCTGTCCCGGCGGGTTCTCCGACTGGGAGCGCACCTTCGTCGGGCTGCTGGCGAACTGGGTCGGGTACAAAATCGAACGACAGCGCTACCGAAAGCGCCTCGAGTCCTCGAACGAGCAGCTCGAGCAGTTCGCGTACGCGGCCTCCCACGACCTCCAGGAGCCTCTGCGGATGGTCTCGAGCTACCTCTCGCTGCTCGAACGGCGTTACGGCGACGACCTCGACGCCGAGGGCCGGGAGTTTCTCGCGTTCGCCGTCGACGGTGCCGATCGAATGCGCGAGATGATCGAGGGGCTGCTCGCGTACTCCCGGGTTGAGACTCAGGGCGATCCCTTCGAGCCCGTCGACCTCGAGGCCGTCCTCGCGGACGTCGTCGACGACCTGCAGTTCAGGCTCGAGGAGACCGACGCGACGGTGTCGATCGGCTCGCTCCCCCGAGTCGAGGGCGACGCCGACCAGCTCCGGCAGGTGTTCCAGAACCTGCTCGAGAACGCCGTCGAGTACAGCGGCGACGAGCCGCCGACGGTACGGATTGCGGCAGATCGGGAGACTGCGTCGGGCTCGGCGCCCGACGGGGGCGAATCCGTCTCGCGGGGCGACGGAAAGTGGGTGATTTCGGTCAGCGACGCCGGCATCGGGATCGAGCCCGACGACCGCGAGCGGGTGTTCGACGTCTTCGAACGGCTGCACAGCCACGAGGCCCACGCCGGAACCGGGATCGGGCTCGCGCTCTGTCAGCGGGTCGTCGAGCGCCACGGCGGCGAGATCTGGATCGAGCCCGATCCGGAAGAGGGGACGACGTTTCGACTCACCCTGCCCGACGCCTCGAGCGGGACCGTCTGAGGCCGGCTACGCGGTCGACCCGGTCTCGATCTCGCCGTCGGCCGCGAGCCACTCCGTCAGGCTTCCCTCGTAGACGGAGACGGTCTCGTAGCCGAGCGCCGCGAGGACCGCGTAGGTGTGGCTGATCCGCCTGGCGGTGTTGCAGTAGAGGACGATCTCCCGATCGCGGGTGATCCCGCGGTCGTCGAACAGCGCCTCGAGCTCGTCGGTGGGTTTCAGGCGTCGCGTCTCGTCGTCGACGGCCGCGCGCCAGTCGAGTCGAACGGCTCCGGGAAGGTGAGCCTCCGCGTACTCCTCGGGGTCGCGGGTGTCGACGAGGACGGCATCGCCCTCGAGGGCGGCCTCAACGCCCGCGCGGTCGATCAGCGGACTCCCGTCGAACGAGAAGGGGTCGGCCGCGTACGCGGTCGGCTCGACGGTCGGCGTCTCGGTGTCGGTCTCGCGCTCGCGGTTCCAGGCGCTGAAGTCGCCGTCGAGCAGACGCGCGTCCTCGTGGCCGTACGCCCTCGCGGTGAGGAGAAACCGGGCCGCGAAGACGCCGTGGGTGTCGTCGTAGGCGACGATCGTGTCCTCGGGTTCGATGCCGACCTCGCCGAGGAGTTCCTCGAACGCCTCCCGTCCGGGGAGGGTCCCGGGGTCGGGTCCCGTTTCGTTGCGGTAGCTGTCGAAGGGAACGTTCACGGCGCCGGGCACGTGACCGATCCCGTCGTACTCCCAGGCGTCTCGAACGTCGACGACCGCGACGTCGGGGTCCTCGAGCCGGGTCGCAAGCCAGTCGGGCGAGACGACGACGGATTCGTCCATCGGTTCCGACCTGTCGCGGGGTGCCCGAGTAGACTCCGGTTCCGGCACGTCTCCCCGACGTACCGAGATCGTGGCAATACTTGCAGCGCCGTCCGATCGAACGCCGCCGCCGCCGCCGAGTTCGACGGGCGAACGACGGATCGTCTTCGCCGCCGCGCTCGGGGACGGGAGAGTAGGGGCAATATACTCCGGGAAAGTCGAGCGTCGACCGAATTGACCGGTTAGCTCGGGCCTATGTGGACGGAACGCCACGGATCGGGTATGGCAACGAACGACTACGCGACCGACGCGCTCGTCACGGCCGACTGGGTGGAGGACCGACTCGAGGAGTTCCAGAGCGACGACCCCGGGCTCCGGCTCGTGGAGGTCGACGTCGACACGGAATCGTACGACGAGGAACACGCCCCCGGCGCGATCGGGTTCAACTGGGAGACGCAGCTCCAGAACCAGACCCGACGGGACATCCTCGACAAAGAGGAGTTCGAGGAGCTGCTGGGCAGCCACGGCATCACCGAGGACTCGACGGTCGTCCTCTACGGTGACAACGCCAACTGGTTTGCCGCCTACGCCTACTGGCAGTTCAAGTACTACGGCCACGACGACGTCTACCTGCTCGACGGCGGCCGCGAGTACTGGCTCGAGAACGGCTACCCGACGACCGACGAGGTACCGGCGTTCTCCGAGACCGACTACGAGGCCGGCGGCCCGCGCGAGACGATCCGCGCCTACCGCGACGACGTTGAGAAGGCGATCGAACGCGACGTCCCGCTCGTCGACGTCCGCTCGCCCGAGGAGTTCACCGGCGAGATCCTCGCTCCCGCGGGCATGCAGGAGACCGCCCAGCGCGGTGGCCACGTCCCCGGCGCAAGGAACATCTCGTGGTCCGCCGTCACGAACGAGGACGGTACCTTCAAGAGCCGCGACGAGCTCGAGGAGCTCTACGCCGAGGAGGGCATCGACGGCGACGAGACGACCATCGCCTACTGCCGGATCGGCGAGCGCTCGTCGGTCGCCTGGTTCGCCCTGCACGAGCTGCTGGGCTACGAGGACGCCGTCAACTACGACGGCTCCTGGACCGAGTGGGGCAATCTCGTGAACGCCCCGGTCGAGACCGGCGAGTAACCGACGCGTCGCGGTCGGCCCGCGCTGCGGATTTCCTCGCGTTCGATCGGTTCCGGGAGCGACGACTCCCCTCGAGGCGGGTCGTGGCTGTCGGTAACGGCAGGCATAACCCGTCTCCGAACGAACCGTGGTTCGATGACAGACGCCGAGGAATTCCTCGAGACCGTCCGCGCCGAAAACGAAACCGAACTCTCCCGACTCGGCTCCTCGAAGTCGTTGTACGCCGACACCGGGGGCGAGATCGACACCGAACCCGTCCTGCGAGCGACGGCCGACGCCGAGTACGCCGCCTGGCGGACCTTCGAGGCCTGGGCCGACGACGAGGACCACGACGACGCCCGCGCGGCCTTCGAGGCGACGGCCACGGAGGAGCGAGATCACTACGAGACGGTCGCCGAGAAGCTCGACGGCTACGAGCCCGAGACGGTGCCGAACCTCCACGAATACCTGCGCGACCGCGAGGACACCGTCGAACGAACCGGCGCGCTGATCGGTCGGATCCTCGCGAGCCAGCGCTCGAAGAGCCAGATCGTCGGCTACTTCGTCGGCGACGCCGACCCCCAGACGGCGGGGCTGTTCCGCGAGTTCGGCGACGACTTAGACGACCAGCTCGAGCGCGCGACCGACCTGCTCGAGGAGGTCTGTCCCGACGAGGCCGACCGCGAGCGCGCACTCGAGGCCGCCAGCGGTGCGATCGAGGCCGCCTACGAGGAGTACGTCGCCTCCCTCGAGGAGCTGGGCGCGAACCCGAAACCGGTCTGTTGATCGCTCACGCGATCGGCTCGAGCCGCGACTCGAGGTCGTACTCCGCGACGGCTTCGGCGGAGAGCCCGGCGACGGCGTCGTGGAAATTCGTCCGATAGCTCGCCGGCCCCTCGTGGGGGAGTTCCGCGGCCCGTTCCCCCGCGATCCCGAACGCGAGCGTTCCGTCTACCGCCGCCCTGTGGGCGTCCTCGAGGGCGCCACAGAACGTCGCGATCGTCCCGCCGAGCATACAACCCGTGCCGACGACCTCGCCCAGTCGCTCGTGGCCAGCCGCGATCCGTGTCGCGCCGTCGGCGTCGGCGACGACGTCCTCGACGCCGGAGGCGACGACGACCGCGCCGGTCGACTCGGCGAGTGAGCGAGCCGTCGACTCGATGGCGTCGTAGTCGCCGACCGACTCGACGCCCCGAACCTCGGCCTCGACGCCTGCGAGCGCGCTGACCTCTCCGTAGTTTCCCTTGATCGCGGCGAACTCGTACTCGGTGAGCAGTTCCTCGGCGACCGCCTCCCGCGTCGGCGTCGAGCCGACGCCTACCGGATCGAGGACGATCGGAATCCCGCGGTCGTTGGCCGTCTCGGCCGCCTCGCGCATCGCCTCGAGCTTCGAGTCGGGAATCTGGCCGATGTTCAGCAGGACGGCGCTCGCGAGTTCGGCCATCTCGCCGGCGTCGCCGGGGGAGTCGGCCATCACGGGCAATCCGCCCCAGTGAAGGGTGAGGTTCGCGACGTCGTTGATCGTCACCTCGTTGGTCAGCGACTGCACCAGCGGCTCGGTTTCGGCGAGTTCCCCGAGGGAGTCCGCGAGCGTCGGCCGGGTCGTGTCGGATCTCGTCATGGTTCCGTCACTCTCGGCGCTCGAGGTCCTTCGCCGTTTCGACCGTTCGCGCGAGGGCGTCGGTCGCGGCAGCGGGATCGTCGGCCGCCGCGATCTCGCTGATGACCGCGACGCCGGCGGCGCCGGCCTCGGCGACGGGACCTGCGTTGCCGGCCGTGGTGCCGCCGATACCGACGACCGGGATCGAGACGGACTTGACGACTTCGGCGATCCGTTCGGGGCCGATTCCGTTCTCCGCTTCGGGAACGTCCTTCGAGGTGGTCCCGTAGACGCTGCCGACGCCGAGGTAGTCGGCGCCGTCGGCCTCGGCGCGTCGGGCTTCCTCGACGGTCGACGCCGAGCAGCCGACGATCGCCTCGGGACCGAGCAGGTCGCGAGCGACCGAGACGGGGAGATCCGACTGGCCGACGTGGACGCCGTCGGCGTTGATCGCCTCGGCGATGTCGACGCGGTCGTTGACGATCAGGTCGACGCCCGCCTCGGCGGTCAGCTCGCGCAGCTCGAGGCCGAGCTCGTACCGCGAGCGCGCGTTCGTCTCCTTCTCGCGGAGCTGGACGGCGTCGATCCCGCCCTCGATCGCCGCGCGGACGACCTCGGGGGTCGACCGATCCTCGGCGATCGACGCCTGCGTGACGAGGTAGGTTCGCCAGGTCGAGGGCTCCATGGTCGGTACTGCGCGCTTCCGGGCAAAAGAGACGACGGTTCGTGGGGCGTTCCCGAGCCGGGTCGACGGGACCAAGTCGCTCGACTGGAAACCGAGGGAGCCGAGCAGTAATGGTGCTGGCTCCCAACGGGGCGCACATGGCGCTCGAGCCCGACTCCGTCGAAACGGTCACGTTCGACTCCTACAGCACGCTCGTCGACGTCGACGCCGTCGAGAGCGCGCTCGAGATCCACCCTCCCGTCGACGACCCCGCGCCGATCTCCCGGACCTGGCGCGAGCGCTCGATGCAGTACACGCTCGTCGCGAACCACCTCGACGCCTACGAGACGTTCTACGAGGTCAACCGCGACGCCTTAGAGTACGCCCTCGCGGCTCACGGCGTCGACTGCGACCCCGAGGAGCGCGAGGAGATCCTGTCGGCCTACCACGACCTGCGGGTGTTCGACGACGTCCGGGAGAGCGTCGAGCGACTCCGGACGGCGGGCTACGACTGTTACGTCCTCTCGAACGGCAACCCCGAGATGCTCGAATCGATGATCGAGAGCGCCGGGATCGGCGACCTGCTCGAGGACGCCATCAGCGCCCACGAACTCGAGACATTCAAGCCCGCCCCCGAGCTCTACCGCCACGCCGCGGGCCGGACGGGAACCCCGATCGACGGGATCGTCCACGTTTCGGCGCTGTGGTTCGACGTCCAGGGAGCGGTCCACGCGGGCATGGGCGGGGCCTGGCTCGACCGAAAGGGCTATCCCGAGGAGCCGTTCGGGCCCGACCCCGACGTCGTCGTCGAGGGGCTGGACGAGCTGGCCGACACCCTCGAGGCCTGATCGCTACTCGAGCCGTTCGATCCCGGTTGCCAGCAGCGCCTCGAAGTCGTCGTCCTCGCGTACCGACGGGAACGGCCGGATCGGGTTCGGATCGGACCGTTTCTCCCCGATCGATCGGCGCCACCAGGCGACGTCGCGCCACTCGTCCTCGGCGTAGCCGATCGCGGGAAAGTCGACCAGCCGCTCGAAACCGAGTCGCTCGTGGAAGCCGACGGTCGACGGGTTCGGCACCGTCGTCACCGCGTAGGCGTCGCGGATCCCCTGGCGCTCGAGGACGGCGAACAGCGACTCGTACAGCGCCTCGCCGACCCCCGCCCGGCGGGCGCCCTCGGCGACGTAGACCGACAGCTCGACCACCCACTGGTAGGCTCGGCGCTTTCGCAGCGGGCCGGCGTAGGCGTAGCCGACCACCTCGCCCGCCCGCTCACAGACGAGCCAGGGGTGGTCCTCGAGCGTCGAGGCGATGCGGTCGGCCAACTCGTCTTCGGTCGGCGGCGTCTCCTCGAAGGTCACCGCGGTCGACTCGCAGAAGGGCGCGTAGATCTCGCGGACGGCGGGCGCGTCCGCGGGCGTCGCGACGCGAATGCGGGACTCCGATTCCATACGCGAGGGTTCGGCGCCCGGAGAATAAACGCGCCGAAGCGCGGACGGGGGACTCGGCTGATGTCCGTCTCGCCGTCGTTCGGTGACGGGCCGGAGCCGGCTCGCGGCCGCGCTCACTCGGACCGATCGATGCGGAGCGGTTGCCGCGACCGGTAGGTGAGCGTCCGCCAGAGCCACTCCATCGGCCCGAACCGAAAGTACCGCAGCCAGAGCACGGAGAGCGGAACCTGGACCGCCCAGATCGCCGCGACGACGCCGAACAGCTCGAGGCGGTTCAGCTGTCCGAACAGGCCGAGCCCGTGGCCGTAGAAGATCGACGTCGCGAGCACCGTCTGCAGGATGTAGTTGCTGAACGCGGTTCGACCGACGGCCGCGAGCGCTCCGGTGACGAGCCCCTCGGGGCGCCGCCGACAGTACAGCATCACCGCGCCGATGTACGCGCCCGCGAGGGGAAAGCTCCCCCAGTAGTTGAACTGCCGCCAGAACAGCGCCGCCCCGATCCCCCAGTCGTTGGCCTCGATGTACCAGACGCCCGCGAGGATAACGGCGAGTCCGGCGACGGCGCCGACCCCGATCAGCCGGCGGTAGAACCGCGACGAGCGCTCGTTGGTCAGGACGCCCCACTTGAACAGCGCCATCCCGAACAGCATGGTCCCGCCCACGCGCCAGGCGGTGTAACCGATCAGTCCCGTGGTCTGACGCTGAACGGACGTCGGGACCCGGTGGGTCATCTGCTCGAGCCACCCGCTTCGGTAGGTCCGGACCTCGGACAGGAGCGCCGACTCGGGGGGCTGCCAGGTGCCCGCGATCGCGGACGGATCCATCGTCAGCCCGGCCAGGACCTCGCTGACGGAAGGAAACGCAACCAACCCGATCCCCGCGAGCGCGAGCGTTCGCGCCGGGAGGTCCCGGACGGCGACGACGCCGAACGCACAGACCCCGTAGGCGACGAGGATGTCGCCGTACCACAGCAGGTACGCGTGGGCGAGACCGAACGCAACGAGCCACCCGGACCGCCGGAAGAACAGCTCCGAGACCGCGTCCCCGCGCCGTTCGGCGTTGCGCGTAAACAGGACGACGCCGCCCCCGAACAGGATCGTGAACAGGGTGATGAACTTCTGTTGGGCGAAGACGTGGCTGACGAACCAGGCCCAGTAGTTCGCGCCCGTAAAGTCGCCGTACAGCGTCGGATTCGACAGGGTCGATTCGGGCATCGAGAAGACCCAGACGTTGATCAGCAAGATGCCCAGCAGGGCGAACCCGCGGAGCGCGTCGAGGCCGACGATGCGATCCGCGGGGTCGGTCGGACCCGCCTCGTTCGGTTTAGAACCCATCGAACGAACCCCGAATCACGATCGGCTGTCGACTACGATACCCGTGCTGAATCATCGCGTACGTCTCACGTCGGACGACCGGTACAAAAACGGTGGTGCTCGACCCCCGCTAGCGACCCTCGTCGTGAGGGTTCATCGCCGTTCCGTAGGTCTCGGCGTGGTCGGCGTAGTCGATGAAGCGGGGCGCGTCGGGATCGAAGGGGCGCTCGAGGCTCTCGAAGGCCTTCTTCTTGTCCCAGCCCTGGAGCTTGCCGACCGCCGACTTGTCTTCGAGGTCGTGGTAGTCGAGTTTCGGCTCGGTGTGCTCCCAGGCTCGCACGCCGCGCTCGGTCCGGAGGATGACGCTCGAGTACTCGTCGCTCGAGCCCACGGAGCCGACGGTGACGTCGGCACAGAACCCGGTGAAATCGGCACACTCGTCGCAGCCCTTGAGCGCGGCGTCGTGGAAGTTCCCGATGTCCTCCTCTAAGATCATCCCGCCGTCGTGGTCGTAGACCATCAGCTTCCCGTGGAGGACGTCCATCTTGCCGATCTCGTCGGGCGAGATGCCCCGCTGCTCCTCGAGCTGTTCGCCCATGAGGCTGTAGTAGTTGAAGTTCTTCGTACACATCAGCGCGATCGTGTACTCGACGGCGCCGATCCCCTCGTCGTGGGCCTGGTAGTCCCACTCGAAGTCCTGCAGCGCGCGGAGCCCCTCGATCTCACAGGGCGTGCCGACCAGGGCGAGGCTCAGTTCGTCCCAGCTTTTGTCCGGGAGCTTGTGCTCCCACCGTTTCAGGTCGAGGTTGCCCAGCGCGAGCGTCTGGTTGTAGACCGTCCCTGCGTTCTCGACGAGTTCTTCCACGGTGGTCGCGAGGAAGCTCTCGGCCTTCCAGGGTTCGTCCTCGCTCTCGGTCGCGATCAGCGCACCGTCGATCTCGCCGGCCTCGAGCAGGCTCGCGAGCATCCCGGTGACGACGCCGCCGTCCTGGGCGCCGTCGGTCCAGTCCTCGTCGACTCGCGCGGAAAACTCCGTGATCGGGTCGCCCGCGCCCTTGACGTTGTCCTCGCCGCCCGTAATCACCCACTGGCGCTCGTAGCGCAGCCCACCGCGGGGACAGAAGTCCCAGCACAGCGAGCACCCCGTGCACATCTTGACGAGTTTCGGCAGGTCGTCCTCGCCGACGCCGATCGAATCGGAGGGGCAGGCGGCGACGCAGGTGCCACACTGGATGCACCGCCCCTCGTCGATGACCGCCTCGTCCAGTTCCATGAACCAGGTCTTCTCGTCGGGCGTCTCGATGTCGTTCATCTCCGAGCGAATGGAGTACTCGGGGGTCTCGAGGTCGACGCCCTCGGGGACGCCGACGCGGACGTCGGGCTCGCCGTCGTCGACGTTCTGACTGACGTTCTCGGCGGGCTCGGTGAACTCGAGATCGCCCAGGCTACCGTTCTCGTCGACGTTGGAGACCCCAGCTCCGTCAGTCGCGACGGACCGATCGTCGGCGTCGGTTGCGGCTTGCTCGCCGCACGTACAGGTGTCAGGCCCACAGCCCGCGCCCGCGGCAGTCTCGATCGCACCGTCGCGGGCGCGGTCGATCCCCTCGCGGGAACGGGGCGCGGCGCCGTTCGTCTCGGGGACGATGACGGCCTCGTCGTCGTCCTCGGACTCCGGAACGCCCGGGAGGACGCAGTCGTCTCGGTTCGCGGCTTCGCCGTCTTCTCGCGGGCTTCGCCCGCTCGAACGGTCCGCGGAGCTTCGCTCCGCGCTACTCACTCGATTCGAGGCCTCGCTTCGCTCGGCCTCGCGGCTCGCGTGTCGCTTCTCGCTCGCGGTTTCACCGCTCGCATCATCGGGACTCTCACTCCGTTCGGTCCCCGCCGCTCCCGCTCGCGTGTCTGAGGACTCACTATGTTCGTCCTCATCCTCAATCCCCATGGGCCACACCTCCGGCAACCGGCGCCTCGGCGCCCTGCATGATCGTCCGCAGGCGATCGTTGTCGACGCGACGGCACCACCCGTAGAACCGTTCGCCGTCCTCGCGTCCGTCGGCGTAGGCGTCGAACAACTGTTCGAGTGCCGGGATCACGGCGTCGGCGGGGACGGCGCTCTCGATCCAGTCGAGGAACTCGTTGTCCGCGCCGAGCGATCCGCCGAGGCCGACGTCCATCCCCTCGACGATATCGGACCCGTCCTCGTCGTCGAGCTTGACCGTCTCCCCGCGGAACCCGATGTCGGCGATCTGTGGCTGGGCACACGACGCGGAGCAGCCGGACATGTGCATCCGGATCGCCTCGATGTCGTCGGGGACGTCGATACGCTCGTCGAGTTCGCGGGCCCAGCGCCTGGTGCGCTTCTTGGTCTCGATGATCGCGTAGTTGCAGAACTCGTTGCCCGTACAGCCGACCGCACCCCGAGAGAACGGACCCGGGTCGGGCTGGTACTCCCGGGCGAACGGCTCCTCGAGGAGGTCGTCGACGTTCTCCTCGGGAACGTGCGTGATGAGAAAGTTTTGGTCCGTCGCGAGTCGGACGGAGGCGTTTTCGGTGCCGTACTCCCTGGCGGCGCGAGCCGCCGCGGCGAACTCGTCGCCGCCCATGCGTCCCGCGATCACGTTGAACCCGACGTACTGCAGGCCGTCTTGCTTCTGGTCGCGGACGCCGACGTGATCGCCCCGGTAGCCGACGGTCAGACTCCGGCCGCCGTCGGGCAGGTCGACCGTACAGCGCTCGCGGACCGCCTCCTCGAATCTCTCGGCCCCCAGCTGCTCGACGAGGTACCGCATTCGGCAGACGCCGCGGTTGTTCCGATCGCCGAGCTCCTTGAACGTCTGTGCGACCGCGCGGCAGAACTCGACGGCGTCTTCGGGGTGGACGAAGACGTCGAGTTCGGAGGCCATCCGCGGCCCGTCCGAGAGGCCGCCGCCGACACGGGCGTGGAAGCCGTAGCGGTGGTCGCCCCCGAGTTCCTTCCTCGCGGGGACGAGGCCGACGTCGTTGATCTGGGACTGCGCGCAGTCGTGGGCACAGCCCGTGATCGTGAGCTTGAACTTCCGCGGGAGGTTGGCGTACTCGCGGTTTCCGGTGAAAAAGTCGGAGACGGCGTCGACGACCGGTTGGGCGTCGAAGCACTCGTGGTCGTCGAGGCCGGCCGCGGGACAGCCGAGCACGTTTCGCGCGGAGTCGCCACAGCCCTGAACCGTCGTCAGGCCGACCTCGTCGTAACGCTCCCACAGCTCGGGGACGTCCTCGACGCGGATCCAGTGTTTCTGGATGTCCTGTCGGGTCGTGATGTCGAGGTAGGCGTCTCCCCAGAGTTCGTTCTGCTCCGTTCCGCCGTACTCCTCGGGGGCGACGGCATAGTCGGCGGCGCACTCGCCGATGACCTCCGCCTGCTCGGGAGTGAGGTTACCGCCCGGCACCTTGGTCCGGATCATGAAGTAGCCCTCCTGTTTCTGGGCGTACATCCCGGCCCACTTCAGACGCTCCCACTCCCCGCCGCCGGCCCGTTCCTCGATCTGCTCGAACGTCAGCCCGTCGGCGGCGTACTCGTAAACGTCGTCGATCACGTCGAGCGGGTGTTTGTTCTGCTTGTGCCGTTCGGTCTCGTTCATCTGTACCACCGTCGGGGTACCGGCTCGGCGATCGACGCGCCGAGGGGGGCCTCTCGAGGGACCATCATTTGCTGCGTAATACCATCCCACACATATACGGCTCCGCGAACAGGCGATCCCTGACGGAGCTAGGCCGATGCGGTAATAGTTGCCACTACCCGTCCGGGCTGCGTCCGAGAGTAGCCGAGCTGGGCTCGAGGACGCCGTTTGTCGCTCCGGAACGTCGTCTCGAGTCGGAGATGGCGGCAACTGCCGCCGGTTTCTGGAAGGAGGGACGTCTCGACGGCACCGCTCGAGAAAAACCGCGTCGACGACGGTCGAAATCGGGCCGTGCTCCGATCCGACACCGGAGGCGGCGTCGCTACTCCTCCTCGAGGAGGCGAGCGACTACCTCGTCGGGATCGAACCGCTCGAGGTCGTCGTACCCCTGTCCGACCCCGAGGAAGAGGATCGGCTTGCCCGTCACGTGGGCGATCGAGATCGCCGCGCCGCCGTTGGAGTCGGCGTCGGCCTTCGTGAGGATCGCGCCGTCGATCTCCGCGGCCTCGTCGAACTCGCGGGCGCGGTTGACCGCGTCCTGGCCGGCGACGGCCTCGTCGACGAACAGCGTCAGATCCGGATCGACGACCCGATCGATCTTCTCGAGTTGGTCCATCAGCCCCTCGTTGGTGTGGAGCCGTCCGGCGGTATCCGCAAGCACGACGTCGACGTCGTTGGCCTCAGCGTACTCGACGGCGTCGTAGAGCACGGCCGCGGGGTCGCCGCCCTGCTCGTGGCTGATGCACTTTCGACCGAGCGCGTCGGCGTGCTCCTGGATCTGCTGGTTCGCGCCCGCGCGGTAGGTGTCGCCGTTTGCCAGCACCGTCGAGTACCCGCGCTCCTCGAGGTAACGGCTCATCTTCGCGATCGTCGTCGTCTTGCCGACGCCGTTGACGCCCGTAAACAGCAGGACGGCAGGTTTGTCCTCGACGGCGATCCGCTCGTCGAAGTCGAACTGTCCGACGCTGATCACGTCCCGGATCGCGTCCTGAAGCGCCTGCTCGACGACCTCCTCGGTCGAGGAGGTAAACGACCGGGTCTCGTTGACCAGCTCGTCGCGGATGTTGTCGATGATCTCCCGGGCGACCTCCATCTCGACGTCGCTCGTGAGCAGCGCCATCTCGAGTTCCTCGAGCGACTCCTCGAGGACCTCCTCGGCGATCATGAACTCGCCTTTGACCAGCGAGCGAGCCTTGTCGCCGAAGCTCAGACCGCCGCTGTCGGCATCGGCGTCCTCGTCCGGCGCCGCGGTCGCGGTTCCGTCGAGCGTCCCGGCGGCGGAATCGGTGTCCTCGATCTCGGCGGTAGCGTCGGCGTCTTCCGCGACCGTGTCCGCGTCCTCGATCTCGGCGGGGACGCCCGTTTCGACGCTCTCGACGTCGGTAGCGGTCGCGTCGTCGGGCCGGGCTCCGGTATCGGTCGGCTCGTCCTCGATGCGGGGCTCCGACGCCGCGTCGGTCGGCTCGGACGCGTCGCTCGGGGACTCCCCCGGCGTCGACTCGTCGGCGACCGCACCGCCAGCGTCGGCCGACTCGGCGTCGACCCGGCCGTCGTCCTCGCCCGCCTCGACCTCCTCGACGTTCTCTTCGGCGGCCTCCTCGGCGTCCTTCCGGAAGCTTCCGAGTTTCTTCTTCAGGTTGTCGAACATGGGTGCGACCCGCTAGACTACTCGTCCGGGCCCTGCCCCTGTCCCATCTGTTGCATCTGCTGTTGCATCGCCTGCTGCTGGAGCTGCTGGGCCTGCTGTTCGAGCTCGCTGCTCTCGGCCTCGAGCTCCGTGATCTCCTCGTTGACGTCCTCGATCTGGTCGTCGAGTCGGTCCTTGCGGTTCTCGAGGGCGTCGACGGCGTCGTCCTCCTCGAACTCCGCGGCGTAGTCGGCGCCCAGGTCGACGATCACTTCGTCGATGTCCTCGATCGTCGCCCGCAGGTAGGCGCCCCCGCCGAGGGGGACCTGGACGGTCGCGTCGCTCTCGAGGGTGTCGAGCGCCTCGATGGCCTCGTCGACGTCGTGTTTCTCCTGCTGGAGGTCCTGAACGTTCCCCTGAAGGGTCTCGATCTGTTCCTCGATCTCCTGAAGTTCCTGTGAGAGCTGCTGAAGTTGCTGTTGTCCCATAGCACTGTTTGCGGCAGGCAGTCGGAAGAATCTTCCCTTCCGGCGAGGCCGGTGAACGGGGGTCGAACGGCGGGACGGCGAGGAGGCGGGACGAACGGTTCACGCCGCCGACGGTTCCGGAGGGCCAAACGGTTTCACCCGAGGTTGCGTACGCCCGATCATGTCCGAACACGATCCGGCGGCGTTGCTACCCAACGAGCGAATGCAAGAGCAGGCCCTCGAGGGCGAGGTGACCCAGATCCACCGCGGCAGCCGGTACGCCGAGGAAGGTGACACGTTCGCGATCGAGGGGACGACCTTCGAGGTGACGGACGTCACCGAGCGGACGCTGGGCGATCTGACCGACGAGGACGCCCGCGCGGAGGGGATGGACGACCTCGAGGCCTACGAGCGCCTGCTCGAGCGCGCCCACGACGACTTCGAGTGGGACGACGACAGCGAAGTCGTGCGCCACCGGTTCGAACGCCAGCAGTAGTCGACTCAGAGCACGCTGCTCGAGAGAGAAAAACGAAGCGGACGGTCCCGCGGTCGGTTACTCGAGGTAGCCCAGCGCGTCCTCGATCCGGCCCAGCTCCGGTCCGGTCGTCTCGTCGCCGACGACGTAGCCGGCCTCGTTGGCGAGCAGGCCCGAGCCGACCAGCGGCGCACCGTAGTTGACGGTGCCGACGTCGGCCCGGACGTCTAAGGCGTCCTCGAGGACGTCCAGTTCCTCGTCGGTGGCCTTCGGGTGACAGAGCACCCCGCTGTTAGTCGCGACCGCGGCGGTGCCGACCGTGCGGACGCCCGCGAGGTCGCCGCGCTCGACGGGCACCTCGAGGGTGTCCTTGACGACCTGGATCGCCTCCCGTGTCAGATCGGGGTGGACGTAGGCGCCGTAGTCGTTCGCGAGGACGACGTTCCCGGCGGCGTTGACGTTACCCGGCAGCTCGGCGATGGGGAGATCGACCTCCTCCTCAAGTCGCTCGCGCTCGTACTCCAGTACCCGCGAGCTGACGAGCAGGCCGTTCTCGTTGCCCGTCGCGAGGGCGCCGACCGTCGAGGAGCCGCCGACGGTCGTCTGGACCGCAGGCACCTCGAGCTCGTCGGTCAGGTCGGCGACGGTGTCGTCGTCGACGTCGGGGCGGACGATGACACAGGCGTCGGTCGCGCGGGCGAAAACGCCGACGTAGGCCGATCCGGCGAAGGCGAGACGCTGCAAGTTTACTCGGCGACCTCGGCCTCGACGACGGGTTCGCCCTCCTCCTCGAAGCGGGCCGCGCGGACGCGGAGCTTCCGCGGCGGGTTCGATCGACCCTGCGACCAGACTTCCTCGTTGATCGAGGGGTCCAGTCGGATGGCGTCCTCGTCGACCGCGAAGTGTTTCGCGAGGTGTTCCCGAACCAGCCGCATCGCCAGGTCCGCGGCCTCGTGGTTGGCGCCCTTCTTGACGTCACGCAGCGGGACGGTGACGACCCGCTCCTCGAAATCGCTTGCACTCATTGTTACTCGTCAGTGTCGTTGCGCCGCCAGTTGCGCCGCTTCGGGTTCCGCTGCACTTCCATGTCGGTCTTCATCATGACCCAGACCGGCACGCGGCTGTTCTGGTTCTCGAGTTTGGCAAGTCGCTTCTTCTTGCCCTTCGATTTCTTACCCATAGTAGCCGGACGTAGCCCGCGGTGGCTTAAAATGTTGTCCATCTCGCGGGGCGCAGCGCCGTCACCGCTCACTCGAGGGGGAACCGCTCGACGGTCGCGTACTCGGGACCGTCCTCGGTCAGGGTGCTCTCGGTGAGGCGGATCTCGTCGACGCGCATCTCACCGACCGTCGGGTCGCGCTCGCGGACGAGCTTCTGGACCAGCTCCTTGCCCCCGGCGTGTTCCATCCGCGCGAGCGTGACGTGGGGGGTGAAGTCGTGGGACTCCTCGTCGAACCCCATCGCCGTCGTCCGCTGCTCGACGGCCTCGTGGAGCCGGGTGAGCTCCGCGCCGCCGGCTTCGGTGCCGAACCAGACGACGCTGATGTACTCGAGGTCGGGGAAGACGCCGAGTCCGTCGAACCGAACGGTGAACGGAGAGACCGCGGCCTCGTCGACCGCGGCCCGCAGTTCCCTCGAGAGCGTCGGCACGCGGTCCTCCGCAACTTCGCCGAGGAACTTCAGCGTGAGGTGGGCCTGCTCGGGGTCGGTAAACCGCAGCCCGCTCGCCTCGGCGAACTCCGCCTGGAGGTCGGCGACCGGCTCCGCGAGGTCGTCCGGGAGATCGACACTGACGAACAGTCGCATACGCGTCCCTTGGACGGGATCGTACTCAACGGTGACGGTGACCGGGGCCGAATCCGGCAGCCGAGTGGACCCTGCTTAAGCGGCTGGGCGAGAAACGAGGAGCCATGTCCGACACCTTCGTCGTCGTCGGCGGCGACGCCGCCGGGATGTCAGCGGCGAGCAAGGCCAAACGCGACGACCCCGACCTCGAGGTCGTCGTCTTCGAGAAGGGCGAGTGGGTCTCCTACGGCGCCTGCGGGCTCCCCTACTACGTCAAGGGGGAGATCCAGTCGCTCGAGGAGCTGGTCTCCGTGACCCCCGAACAGTTCCGCGAGGAACGGGACATCGACCTGCGGACGGGCCACGAGGTCGTGGCGATCGATCCCGACGAACGGACGGTCACCGCCGAGAGCGAGGACGGCACCGTTACACAGTCGTACGACTCCCTGCTGCTCGCGACGGGCGCCGCGGCGACCGAACCCCCGGTCGAGGGCACCGACCTCGAGGGCGTCTACACGCTAGGCTCGATGAGCGACGGGAAGGAGCTCCGGGAGTACGTCGCCAGGGCTCGCGAAGACGAGACGTTTCAACAGCCCGACCGCGGGCCGGCCTGTCAGTACCTCGAGGACTGTACGGGCCCCGTCGCGGTCGTCGGCGGCGGCTACGTCGGCATCGAGATGACCGAGGCGCTGGCCGCCAACGGCTTCGAGGTCCACCTCTTCCAGCGCGGCGAGCGCCTGCTGCCGGCGTTCGGCGAGGCGACCAGCGAGGCCGTCGCCGACCACCTCCGGGAGCGGGACGTCCGGGTCTACCTCGGCAGCGAGGTCGAGGCCCTCGAGGGCGAGGACGCGGTCGAGACGGTCGTCGCCGCCGACGAGCGGGTCGACGTCGAGATGGCGCTGCTCGGGACGGGGGTTCGTCCGCGGACGGAGCTGGCCGAGGACGCGGGACTCGAGCTCGGGCCGACGGGTGCGATCGCGACCGATCCCTACCGCGAGACCAGCGCGGACGACGTCTACGCGGCGGGCGACTGCGCGGAGGCGACCCACGCCGTCACCGGCGAGCCGACGTACGTCCCCCTGGCGCTGACCGCGAACCGTCACGGCCGCGCGGTCGGCCAGACCGTCGCGGGGCAGCCGACGACGGGCGGGGCGGTCGCGGGGACGGCGGCGATCAAGGCGTTCGACGTCGAGGCTGCCCGAACGGGAATTCTCGACCACGACGAGGCCCGCGAGGCCGGGTTCGACCCCGTCACGGAGACGATCGACGCGAACTCGCGGGCGGGCTACTACCCCGAGGACGGCACCGTCACCGTCACGCTGACCGCCGACCGCGACACCGGGCGAGTCCTCGGGGCAAGCCTCGTCAGCGAGTACGGCGAGGGGGCGGTCCACCGCAGCCACGCGGTCGTCGCCGCCCTCCACGAGGGCGCGGCCGTCGAGGACCTCGAGAACTACGATCTGGCGTACGCGCCGCCCTTCAACACGACGTGGGATCCCGTCCTCGTCGCGGCGAAGGTGCTCTCGGGAGAGCTACGATAACGCGACCTGAAGAGCGCTACAGAGCCAGCCGATGCGAACACGGTGCTTACCGAGAACACCACGAAAGCCCCTGCGTGCTCGACTCCCAGGACTCGCTGTGCGCCGCCTCCGGCGGTGCTCGCTTCGTCCGGGTTCGTCGAGCACGCAGCCCCTTTCAGTCCCGCCCGCGGTGGCTTGACCGATCAGCCGGCACGGGTGGGACTGAAAGGGGCCGCCACCCGTCGGGAAGATGGCCGATGCAAGCACTGACCGAGCCGAGCGAGGGAAGCGCGCAGCGAGGGCTTCGACCGACGGGTGGCGGGGCTTTCGTGGTGTTCGTTCTGTTGCCAACGCTGTGAGTACGGAACGCAGATATCACCAGGTCGCAGCCCTTAACAGTCGTCGCGCCCACTTTCCATCAATGACTGACCGAGAGGGCGACTCCGACCATCCCTTCTCCGAAGGGGAAGGGTTCGGAGACGACTACGACGAGTTCGATCTCGACCCGCCCGAGCTCGGCGTCGACCCCGCGAAGGTCGACCCCGTCGACTCGCGGGTCGTCACCGACACCCTCGACAGACACAGCATCGACAGCGACGAGGTCGACGCGAGCGAACTGCTCGACGTCGGGCTGAACTACATGCAGATCAACCGCTACGAGCAGGCGACCGAGGCCTTCGAGCGAACCGCCCGCTTCGCCGACGACGACCGCCTCGAGCAGGAGGCCTGGACGAACAAGGGCGTCGCCCACGCCGAACTCGAGGAGTACGACGAGGCGATCGGCGCCTACCGCGAGGCGCTGTCGATCGACGAGGACAGCGAGCACGCCGCCACCGCCGAGACGAACCTCGCCTACGCGCTCTGGGAGTTCGGCGAGACCGCCCAGGCCCTCGAGCACGCCGAGCGGGCCGTCGAGCTCGACGAGCGGTTCGCCGAGGGGTGGTACAACCGCGCCTTCTTCCTCTCCGAGCGCGGGCTGTCCGAGGACGCCCTCCACTGCATCGACAACGCGATCCGGCTGGGGATGCGCAACTCCCGGGTGCTCGAAGAGAAGGCCGAGATCTTGGAGGAACTCGGCGAGTACGACGAGGCCGAGGAGATCGCCGAGGAGGCGAACGAGATGCGCGAGCGGGCCGAACAGCGCGTGATGGAAGAACGCGAGGAGATGACTGGCCAGCAGGCTGGCGGCCGTCGCCCGCCCGAACGCGACGACGTCGAGGTCACCGATCCCGGCCGAGCGCCGGAGGCCGACGACGAGTGGCAACTCGAGTGAGGCATGATCGTCAACGAACGCGAGACCCAGGAGGGCCTGCTCGTCTCGGTCTGTGACGCCGACGTCCTCGGCGAGACCTTCGAGGGCGACGAGATTACGCTGACCGTAACCGAGAAGTTCTACGGCGGCGACGCCGTCGACGAGACGGCGGTCGTCGACAGTCTCGCGCGCGCGACGGTCGCCAACATCGTCGGGACGCGGGCCGTCGAACTCGCCCTCGAAGAGGGCTTTATCGACGAGGCGAACGTCCTCGAGGTCGGGGAAACGAGACACGCCCAGCTGCTGCGGATGTAGTAGCCGGTTGCGGCCGTCTACGGCCTTCTTGAGCCGGTATACTCCCTATTGATGTTACGTCAATCGTGAATGATACCAAAGTGTGTTGGGGTTAACGGTATTTACGGAGCGGTCCTACGTGGAACTACGACAGGGCCCTACCACCACCACACCAGAGTCACACACCCGAGTCGTTCGGCGTTCCCTGTCGTGACACACCACCACCCACCCACCCTTTCAGTTCGACACCCGAACCACTGAGCGGCCGCGCTGTCGCCGGACCGAAGGAGTGTTTTGTCTGGGAATCCTCCCTACGCGTAATGACCCACCAGAACCTCGCCGTCGACGTCGAGGCCATCCGCGACGAGTTCCCCATCCTCGAGCGGGAGTTCGACGGCCAGCAGGTCGTCTACCTCGACAACGCGGCGACGACCCAGACCCCGGATCCCGTCGTCGACGCGATGAGCGACTACTACCGCGAGTCCAACGCGAACGTTCATCGGGGGATTCACCACCTGAGCCAGGAGGCCTCGGAGGCCTACGAGAGCGCCCACGACCGCGTCGCGGAGTTCGTCGGTGCCGACGGCCGCGAGGAGATCATCTTCACGAAGAACACCACCGAGAGCGAGAACCTGCTCGCGTACTCGTGGGGACTGAACGAACTCGAGCCCGGCGACGAGGTCGTCCTCACCGAGATGGAACACCACGCCTCGCTGGTGACCTGGCAACAGATCGCCAAGCGAACCGGCGCCAGCGTCGAGTACGTCCGCGTCGACGAGGACGGCCGCCTCGACATGGACCACGCCCGGGAACTGATCGGCGACGACACCGCTATCGTCTCGGCGGTCCACGTCTCGAACACGCTGGGAACGATCAACCCCGTCGCCGAGCTGACCGAACTGGCCCACGAGCACGACGCCCTCTCGTTTATCGACGGCGCCCAGGCGGTGCCCAACCAGCCCGTCGACGTCAAGGAGATCGGCGCCGACTTCTACGCCTTCTCGGGCCACAAGATGGCCGGCCCGACCGGGATCGGCGTCCTCTACGGCAAGCGGGAGCTGCTCGAGGCGATGGAACCCTACCTCTACGGCGGCGGGATGATCCGGAAGGTCACCTTCGAAGACTCGACCTGGGGCGAACTCCCCTGGAAGTTCGAGCCCGGAACACCGCCGATCGCCGAGGCCGTCGGCCTCCACGCGGCGGTCGACTGGCTCGAGGAGATCGGTATGGACCGCATTCGGGATCACGAACAGGAGCTCGCGCGCTACGCCTACGACCAGCTCGAGGACGAGGGCGACGTCGAGATCTACGGCCCCGAACCCGGCGACGATCGGGGCGGGCTCGTCAGCTTCAACGTCGAGGGCGTCCACGCCCACGACCTCACCTCGATCCTGAACGACCACACGGTCGCGATCCGGGCGGGCGACCACTGCACCCAGCCGCTGCACGACAAGCTTGGCGTCGCGGCGTCGGCTCGAGCCTCCTTTTACGTCTACAACACGCGGGAGGAGGTCGACAAGCTGGTGGCGGCGCTCGACGACGCGAGACAGCTGTTCGCGTAGGATCGCCGAGTTCGCTTCTCCGTCCCGATTTCGACGGCTACTGCCCAACCGACGGAGGCGACCGATACCCGCCGAGTCTATGGGAGGGCGACCCCAGGGCGGCAGTCGCTCACTCAACTTTCACCCCTCGGTTTACGGAAGGGCAAAGAGAAAGCCCCGTGCTTTAGCACGGGGATGAATCCAACAATTGACTCCTCCGTCCACAGTCAATAGCACATCTGAGTTTGAAACCATTAACAT
>NZ_JAAVUO010000049.1:0-24120 GCF_012163165.1 Natronococcus sp. JC468 | reverse complement strand
CGGTCGGTCTCTTGCGCCCCATGCTTGGTTTACGCCCTCATGGAGTAGCAGCGTTTCCATCGAGTCAACACGGCAAAATATTCTGCGCCAGATAGTCACCAATCACTTTCGATATCTGTCAGATCGGCTAACCTCAGGTGTAGTGATCACACCCGTTCTAATTGGATATTTCGTTGTGGTGTGTGACATTGAGCGAGATTCGGTAATCCGCGGCCTCATCGCATCCGTATGCTTCAAGAGATCCACTTGAGGTGCCACCAGGCTCTAAAAACACCTTACTGGTCATATTGCTAATCACCGTTCCATTTTCATCGAGAAGGGCCCCTTCGTAGTGGACCTTCATTTCTTGAGCCTCGGATACGTTTTCAAGTCTGTAGTTGATCAGACAATCCTCTTGTACATCAGAGTCAACCCACTCTATTCCGTGATCTGTAACCTTAAGCGACTCCTCGTATTCGTTATCGACGTACTGGATCTGTCCCTCCATCTCATCGGGAGAGATTCCATTACCATCGCCTTCATCGGAGTCGTCTTCCCTGCTCTCCTCGTTGTCGCCGTCTTCATCTGACTCAGTGTCACTGTCCTCGCTCTCGTTGGAATCACCGGCTCCGTCTTCGTTCGTGTCCTCATCACTGTCATTACTATCCTCTTCCTCCTCTGTCTCTTCGGTGTCTTCTTCAGGTCCCTTGTCTTCGTCGTCTTGCTCTTCAGGCTCGGATTCCTCTTCAGATTCTTCATCCTGGTTCTCCTCTTCCAAACCCTCGTCTTCGGATCCTTCATCCTGATCTTCTGGCTCGGACTGCTCTTCGGGTTCTTCATTTTGGTCCTCTGACTCGATCTCCTCTTCCGACTCCTCTTCGTTTTCCGTTTCTTCGGAGTCTTTCTCCTGATCCTCTGGTTCAGACGCCTCTTCTGGTTCCTCTTCATCCCCAGATTCTTCGAGTTCTTCGTCTCGGTCCTCTGGCTCGGGCTCTTCCTCAGACTCTTCAGGTTCTTTGTCTCGGTCCTCCGTTTTCGGCTCGTCCTCTTCGGGTTCTTCCTCTTGATCCTCTGACCCAGAGTCCTTGTCTTCTTCACTCTCAGGCCCATCAGGTTGCTCTTCAGAGTCTTTCCCCTCTTCTTCGGAATCGGGCTCCTCGTCGTGTTCTTCTATCTCTTCTTCTGGTTCATCGTGCTCATCTTCTTCAGATCCTTCGGAGTCGTCTTCTTCCGATTCCTCGGGTTGTTCTTCAGATTGTTCTTCGTCTTCTTCTGGCCCTTCGGGCTCATCTTCTTTCTCTTCTTCAGATGCAGATTCGCCATCTGATTCGTCCTCATCTTCATCGCCGTTCTCAAGTTCTGTTTCAGAATCGTCAGCAGACCCGTTACCTTCGTCATCACCTGTTTCCTCAAAATCTGCCTCCTCGTCGTCAGGTGATTGAGAGCACCCGGCAAGAGTTGCAGAAACCACAGCACCAGACCCAGTTAGAATAGTTCGCCTGTGCATAAGTCATATTTAATTTACTGTCAGATAATCCCACTCCCAAAGTATATTGGTTTGCACTTGTATTGTTAATACCATTATCGGTTCGAAATTTCCAAGGAAATCTTGAACGGCTTTACCTTTAAACAGACATTGATCGCTTGCTGAAAGCGCTACCGCTTGGAGAGGCAGCAGCATGGACTGGCGATCGGACAGGAGCCCAGTCCTGTCCAGTTGAACGGTCGACGACCGACGCGAATAACCTCGCCGATGACGGCGTCGATGAGGTTCCGATTGCTTGACCCACGACAGAGGTCGGTTCCAATGAGTAACTGCTTGAATTGCGGAAGCCGGCCCTACCTGTGTCAGCGCTGCCGGCTCGAAGAACTCGAGAACCGAATCCGCACTCCTGCCGACCACGATATCGACCACTGGGTCCTCGAGGACGATCTCTGCCATGCCAGTACAGAGTTCGACGGTCAAATTCAGGATTGCACGTGCGAGACCGAGATCGAGACGCTACTCGAGCGCAGCGCCGAGGACCTCCGCTACTTTCCGACGAGTTCGACGCGCCAGTCTGCGAGGACTGTGTTACCGAGCTCGAGGAGTCGCGCCGGGAGACGGTTCCTGCTGACGCGACCTTCGAGCGCGCGAGTAAACTCGTGCCCGACCGCGGTACGCCGTCAAGCGACGCTAAGCACGATTCGGCACCGAGCTTGGAAAGAGTAGTCGCTGTTCGCCTGGCTAGATGTACTCTCCAGGCTGGTCTTCGAATTCATTCCGATGGTCGGTGGAGCAGAACCGAAATTGCTCCGATTTGTGCCGGGTCACGATCTGTTCGTCGCTTTCGTAGAGCTCTTCGCCACAAACGGGACACTCATTCATGTGAATTCACCTCACAGAAGGAAACAGAGGTCTGGCAAGGAGTTCTTGCCCTGCAATCACAAGGAGTCTGTGATACTCAGACAGTAGAAGCGTGCGTCAATCACCACTCTGGGCCCGAGATCAGGACCGATGGCGGGTTCGACATGGACACGCTTCGCGAAGAGGTCCCGTTCTAGGTTCGGTTCCAGGGTCGGCGCACAGCGGCGATCCACGTCGCGACCGACGACTGCAATCGCGACGATCCGGAGACGATCTGCCAGTACGGGACCTCATCGGGCTCGTGGGACTTCGGTGCCGACCACTTTCACGACCAGGAGATCCGCGATCGCCTCTGTGAGGAGGGCAAGAGCGAGGCTCTCGGTCTCAAAGAGGACATGTCGAAGTATGCGCGTACGCCGGCGGAAATTCTCGAGGAGGCCGGTCTCGAACTCGACGACGATGACGACGAAGCGTCGGTTCCGGTTACCGACGGTGGTCGTCCCCAGTTCTCAGCGGTCAGTTCTCATCGGCGGACTCGGAAGATTCCGATTCCTCATCTTTTTCGTTGTCAGCACCTGGCCCGAGACCGGCCTCTGGCTCTTCGTCGATCTCTTCTTCGGCCGCGTCGAGACCATCCTCATCGGAGTTCGACGAATTGGTGTTGTTTCCCATGCTCATGGGTAGGTGCGCTGGGGGACATAACCTCGCTACCGATTGACTTTGGCGGGATTTGCCCGGATATTCTCCCGGAAGAGACTACCATTCAATGGAGGAACGAAGATCGCGAAGTCCGCGCTGACGGTGGAGAATTCGAGGAGATCTACCGGCGCGAGACGATCACCGAAGGACCGGACGGTGACCTCCGAATCGGCGATCGCGCGCTCGTCGAGGAGATCAACAACGTCTGCGCTGCCCTCGAGGCGATCCGCGAGGTGGTCGAGAACCCGAACGTCGGCGACACCCTGCAGACGGCGATCAGCCACACCTGGCAGGCGTCGATCCTCCAGCGTATCGACGAGAACACCGATGTTCGAATGATCTCGAGCTCCGGAAGCAGTGGTGTATCCCTCCATGGGCCCAACCCAGGAACTTTCAACTGCGCGGTCGCGCGGAGTCTCCTTCATCAAGGAGCGATCGAAGGGAACGAGTAGGCCGGAGCGGAAACCGTCGAAGGATGACGCAACCACATGACGGTAGCTACCTGACTCCCGAGCGTATGACTACCGTCATACACTAAAGACGAGGGTATGCGCTCGTAACTTTATCAGAGCATCATTTCAAGTCAGTAGGAATCAGCAAGAGATTGATAACGCCTCCGCCTTGAACGATAGGTGTCGCGTACAGCCCAACGCGACACTGCGCCACTCAGCACCACCATCTACGCCTGTTCACCGGCATCAGCTCCCCCACCTGGCCGGTGGACCGTTTCACACCGCATTCATTCTCGAAGGCGTTTTGCACAGATAGGGGCAACTACGGGGCGAAGAGAAGGGATTATTGGAAGAGACCAGAAATGAGATCCTAATGCCAAGCGATTCGGATCCATCTCGAGAACATACATTTGGATCCCCAATTGATCTGCCTTCAACGCTCGAGGCACTCAACATCCAGTATCTGGATGTCAATGAAACCCGTGCGCTTGTTATCTACCAGACTGCAATCCTCAACCTCGAGGTGATCGAAGGCGAACTCTCGGCTGCAAGCCATATTGAACTGGAAGTGTATGAAGATCCTCGAGAGGTATACTCTACAGACACGGAGAAAAACAGCGGCTCAGTCGTCGATTCACTCCTTGATCAACTCCCCCCCGAAAACAACCCCTCCTTCTCGAGTCAAAAGTGAACGAGGTGATACTAGTTTTCTCGAGAATTGTAGCTGAAGGCTGACTATGCATACGAGAGAAATAACAATAGTCGGGTCCAAGGACAAGTCGCCATGGACGATCTTACAGGTTTCCAGCGAGACCTCCTATACGTTATCGCAGGCGCCGATCACCCATCCGGGCAGGACATCAAAGACGAGATTGAAACCTACTACAGTACCGAGATCAATCACGGGCGGCTATACCCAAATCTCGATACCCTCGTCAATAAGGAGCACGTCGAGAAAGGCGAACTCGATCGACGAACGAACTACTATGCGATCACCGAGAAAGGAGATCAGGCTATCGAAGAGCGTTACGAGTGGGAGTCACAGTATGTAAGCCCCTAGATCGTGGCACAGTTGATATTTGTTCAATATTTTGTGTTCAACAATTTGTCGTACAAAGCGGGTCAATTTCCACTCAACTCGAGCCGGACTCTCACGAGCGTTCGGATAGAATGGCACTGTCTAGTTGAGCCAGTTTGAGAAATGAGGTCTGGGAGAATCCGAACCCACCACACGTCGATAAACGAACGGTAAGAGTATGAGAGATACTGAGCACGAGCACGCTGGCACAGGACCTGTAAACACTGCGGGGCTGAGGAAGAGATTGAGCACAAACTTGACGTTCTCTCGTTTGCTTTCGGTCACAAGTGTTCCACAGAAACGGAGAGTGATTAGAATGAGTAACGAGACACGACTCGAGAAAGGAATTCATCGTCATATGAGTCCCACCAGTCGACCGAATTTGGATATAAGAGCGCGTCAGGACCGCGACCAACCGACGTAGCCAGTGGCGTTCTGCGGCGATATACAGTTGACCGCCGTCGCGGTCTGATCAATTCGCTGATTAATTCACGTTTGGAGGTGGATCGGGGTCGTGTTGTCCAAACTTCTCATCTCACATTTTGAGTGGAGCCGTCTCAAATACTAGTAATCAAATCTGTTTAAGAGCGATATGATTAACAGGACGGGGTTCGTGGTATAGTCAAATGCAGAGTCGAGACCTTTCGGAAGAGGCACCCGGGCACTATCGTGAGTCTCATCCACACCCATATTACATTCCGGACAAACTCCCTCTCTCGACACGGATCGATGTCGACGACGAACTCACGGAGCTTATCGCCGATGCCTCCTTTCAGCTCGGCCGAATCAACGGTATCAGTCCAACCATCGATTTCTCACCGGTTCTCTACACGTTCCTCGTCCGACTCGAAGCAGTCGAGACCGCCGAAATAGAGGGGGCCGACGTTGACGGGGACGAAGTATACGCTCATCACACGCGGACCAGTGGAGATGAGAACGTCGATGTGAGTCGGGACTTGCAGGTGGTCCTAAATGCCGAACGCGCCCTTCAAAAAGGATTTAACGCGATCAAACAGGGAGAGCCAATAACGCTCGAACTCCTTCAGTCGCTCCACGAGTTGCTCCTCGAAAACGTTCGAAACGAAGGTGAGGTTGTCGGAGAATGGCGGACAACTGATGTCCACCTTCCCTCTCCGTACGCCAGTCAACCTCCGTTCGTTCCCCCGCCGCACCAATCGGTTTCCGAGCTTATGGACTCTCTGGAGGCGTATATCCAGATGGGCGGCCAGTATCACCTGCTTGTTGATCTCGCAATTACGCATTATCAGTTCGAGACGGTTCATCCCTGTGAGGACGGGAATGGCCGGCTTGGCCGCATTCTCATCGTATTACAGCTCTGCGCTGAAGGATATCTGAGTGAGCCGTATCTCTATCCGAGTGCCTACTTCAATCGCAACAAGCAGGAATACGTCGAGAAGATGCGTGCTGTGAGCGAAACCGGGGACTGGCGCGACTGGATCACATTTTTCATCGAAGGAATCGAGGTACAGGCGCGGGACTCGTACGAGCGGACACAGAAGCTGATGGAACTTCGGCGTGGCTACGAACAGCGGTATCCCCATCAGAAAACGAGTCATCGCCTTGCACGGGGTGTCTTCAATATGCCATACTTCACTGCCAACGATGTCCAGGATGAGTTCGATGTCAGTCGACAAACCGCGTATAATGCTATCAAGGAGTTAGTTTCTGACGGTGTTCTCGTTGAGACGACTGGCAACCAGCGGAATCAAGAGTACAAAGCGATCGGTATTTTTGACGTTCTCGAGAGAAGGCCGGATCACTAGCTCGGAGATCGTGGGTTTAAAACTGCATAAGATCCCTTCCTCCAAGGAACAACTCTTCCATCACGACGTGCTCTGGTAGTCGGTGTTCGGAAAAGAACTCGGTCCCATCCCAAACTCGTCTAGATTCGCCCCTGGTAGCGTCAACTGACATCTCCATTGTGATGACTGTTTTGGCTGATCGCTCGAGCAGTTCGTCGGCGAACGTCGCGAACTGCTCGAGATTGGCATACTGCACTAAATTCAACCAGAGAAGCGACTCTAACCCTGCTTCTGAAACGTATTGCAATGCAGACTGGATTGCGTCTTCTGATCGAACTCCTGGCTCAGTGTGGTCGCCTTCCTCAACGATCTGTACATGCAGATCAAGAATTAGTTCGACGGACGGATACACGACGTCGTCGGTCACATTTTAGTCTCTCTCGCACCGCTCGATAATTATTTCTGATACGCTACTCGAGTTTGTGGTCTGTTTGATCGATGTCGTATTCACAAGAGATCTTCCTGATCGTCCAAGCGATTTCGAAAAAGAGGTATTCACGATTTGAATCGCTGCTATCTTGGGAGAACCTTAAAAATAACCGTTGAAATAACGTACATTGTTCCCCACTATAGAATCTGATATCAGATGTGAGACTAGCGGAAGTAAATTCCTTTTTAGTTGATTTTATACATATCACCATCACCTCTCAAAGAGGTTGGTAACCGATACCAATCAGAATACGATAAAGATGAGCGACAAAAAATCTTCCCGGGAACAGACGAGTGTTGACAAATCAAGTACTACATCTCGACGGAATTTCCTCGCTGGAACAGGTGCTCTCGGTGTTACCATGCTCCCAGCTTGGAGTTCTGACCTTGATCTTTTCACTAATAATACAATTGCTGATGCCAGTGAAGTGCACGAAGCACTCGGTGATGATGCCTGGGATTTGTTGACGCAGCTAACGCAACTGAACCGATTTGGCGGACATCCAGGGGAGCAGGCAGCCGCCGATGTCATTCAAGACGCACTCGAATCAATCGGAGTCGAAAACGTTAGCCAACAGCACTTCGAAATGTTGCGCTGGACTCGAGGCAGTTCCCAGCTGACCGTTCTCGATCCAGTCGAACGATCGTTCGATACGATTGCGCTACCTTACTCACCGGCTGCAGAGATCGAGGCTGAGCTGGTTGATGTCGGCCACGGGACGCCCAGTGAGATTGACGAACGAGATGTTGAAGGAAAGATCGCGATAGCGAGCACTGATTCACCAGAAGATCAGCGATTCGTTCACCGAATGGAGACATTTGGACACTTGGTTGATGCCGGCGCAGCAGCCTTCATTTTCGCCAACCACATCGAAGGACAACTCGCTCCGACTGGAACGCTTCGCTTCAATGAACGGGCAGAGATCCCTGGTCTTGGTGTCAGTCATGAGGCTGGTGCTTGGCTCACGGACTATGCAGACCAAGGCGGGACTGCTCGTATCTGTGTCCAGGCAGAGCACGAAACCGCCAAAAGCCAGAACGTACATGGCACGCTTGGGCCGGATTCGGATGAAGAAATTCTTGTCCTTGGTCATCACGATGCACATGACATTGCAGAAGGGGCGATAGACAACGGTGCGGGTGTTGCCACCGTTATCACCGCTGCCCGACTTCTCGCTGACATCGATCTTGATCTCCAGGTTCGTGTAGCAACCGTCGGGAGCGAAGAACTCGGTTTGATTGGTAGTGACGTGCTCGCTGAATCGCTTGATCTGGACCGCGTTTGTGCTGTTATTAATACCGATGGCGCTGCGAGTGCACGAGGCATGGTAGCAAATACACAAAGTTCCGAGGCCTTAGGCGAAGTAGTGAACCGAGTCGAAGAGAGGGGCGGTGAATCGATTAGCGTTGAGCCAACCGTTAGCCCATATAGCGATCATTGGCGTTTCTTAGAGCGAAACGTCCCAACAGTCCAGTTAGGTAGTGAAAGCGACGATCGGGGTCGAGGATGGGGTCATACCGCAGCAGATACACGGGATAAGGTTGATCCCGAGCATATTACTGCACATGCACGGTTGACCGCACTAATGGCTCTTGAGCTGACTCGGGCAGATCCACCGCGGATCAGTGACGAAGAACTCTGTGTTGAACTTAACGAAGCAAATCTTGAACCCGGTATGCGCGCAACAGGGATCTGGCCAGAGATGTGTGAGTAGATTGTTTAATTTAGGCTTGAGAAGTGGTTGCTTGAGTCGTCCCAGCTGACGCCACTGGTGTAGTGCACGTATTTTCTTTTGGAAACTGTAAATAAGGTCTCGAAACTCTTCTTCTGGTACTCGGAAAATGCGATCATCGGCACTGTCTAGTTCAGCACCTCCTCAGCTGGTGTTTTTCCATCGAGCGATTGATGTGGTCTTTGATGATTGTAGTAATGCACGAACTGTTCAATCCATTCGCGTGCGCTCTCCCGACTGCCCACCCAAGAATTATAAAAACGGTCGACTCGAATTTTGAAGGTATGAAACCACTTTTCGACGAGGTTTCGGTCGGTATAGTTCACCCGACCGCTCAATCCTAATCGAGCAAGGGCAGTCCGATAGCCAAATTGATCGACGAGAAACTCATCCTCGGAGAGATCGTGTTTCTCACCATGCAGAAATGCAGCTGCCGGATCAGTACCATGCCGACTAAATAACGCGACGTCGAGAATCAATTTTGTATCGATGTCTATTGCAGCGTACAACCAAGACTACTCGCCATTAATTTTGACAGCGGTTTCGTCAACAGCGACCCGCGACGGCGTCGCCGTCAGCGGGTCGCGTTCGCTGTCAGCCAGCCGATGTACCCAGTTCCAGACCGCCCCGTGAGAGCGCTCAACGCCTAATTCAGCGAGAATCGTTGTTGTCTCCCGAAGAGAACAACCGGTCTGATGGAGGCGGACGGCGAACGCCCTGACGGGCGTTGCCGTCCGCTCGTTCTCCCAAGATTCTTCTAAATCCGCTGCATAGCTCTCGCTGAGCAGGTCTGCGAGCATCTTGATCGATCCACTCAACGACCTGCTCACTTCTCAAACTGGCTCAACTAGACAGTGCCGGCAGTTCAAAAAACTCGCTACAACGACAGTCATTTTACTATGAATTCTGAAATTCGAGTTATTCACACCGCTGAACAGCCGTTATGAGTTGGCTTTTTGGAAGCCACTCATCGGAGAGGCTAGGAAGGTTATCTCGGTTGCTAAACTTTTCATAGTGTTCTTGAAGACGCTTCTCTGACCGCTCGTGGCGGTCGGTATCGGCCTCTGTATTTGCAACCCCCTTTTCGAGTGAGTGAATCTTATGTGCGAGTTGCATCAATGGCTGGGCCGCTGCGGACTCTTTGAACAGAATTGCGTCCTCGGTCTCTCTGGAGATGTATCCAACGAATATGGTGGATGTAGTTCTATCCTTGGACCCAACCTTCTCAATGGCTAACCACTCCGGCAGTTGAATAAAAAGCTCACCGGTATCAAGGAGCCCTAACAATTGCCATAGTTGGCGGGTCTTCTGTTCGTTGAGAAGTCCCCGTTCCCGAGCATCTTCGAGAGAGACATCGTAGTCGGTGAGGGTATCTGAATGCCACTCACGGGAGAATGAGTCGTAATCGGCGAATTCGGTAATCAGGTTAGTCACTCCGTTACAAGAGCGGGTACAAACATATTAATATCCCCACTGACTCTGACAGCTGTTCTAATTCGAGACTGCGAAATCCTGGAATCGGCGTGCTCTGTCCAGGCTCTGTAGCCATCGTTCGACCCGTGGTGCCCTGAGCGTCAATACCCATCACGGGACTATACAACTGAGTCAGGAACAGATTTGCATTTCGTGTTCGGCACCAACTCGGTATGTCTTTGTCCTGTACTTACCGTACGCCAGATAGTCGCTGGGAAGTGTGCGAACTGTTCTATGGCATCCTCGTAATTCCAGTTACTATTCTACCGATCAGATGACGATAAAACATCGGTGTCGTTCGGGTAGCCGGGCTCAGCGCTGAGAGCCTCGGAGAATCAGCGGTCCGATCGCGAGGGTCCGCTTTGCGGTCGTCGCAACTCGCATGATGTAGGAGGTCAGCAGGAAGAACGGCACGAGCGTGATCGTGAAGGTAACCGCGACGACCCAAAGCAGCGTTTCGACCCCGAGGATCATCCCAGTGAACGTCGTCGTGTCGACGAACGTCAGCATCATCCCTGAGACCAGCAGCGCCGGGATCGCGGCATAGAGGATGTACCGCGAGAGGTTAATCAGTTCCCACTGGAAGTACAGCGTCTTGATGTGCTCTCGAGCGGGACCGAACATCGCAAAGGAAGTCCGGAGATCCTCGAGGGTGTCGCGTTGTTCCTCGTCAATGTCGTCCTCGTAGTCCGCGAGCAGGCGTTCGATCTGGAAGATGTTCCAGGAGTAGTTATAGTCCATCGAAGCGTGAACGACGCTGAAGGTGCCAAATTTCGCGCCGTCGAGCTTCTCGCGGACGGTCTCGGCGTTGCCGGTGATGCTGTCGACGAACTCGTTGACCTCGTCTCTGAGGTCTTCATTGTCCGTCGACTCCATAGCCTCATTAAGGGTATTCGCGCGCTGCTGGGTCGCGTCGATGATCTCTCGGAGGAACGCCGACGGATCGGCCGGTGCCGGCTTGTCGGTAAGCTCCTTGATGTAGTCCCGGAAGTCCAGCGTTTCGCTCATCCGGGTTCGCTGCTCGCCGAGCGGGCCGTTTTCCTGGGAGATGATCAGCTGGCTAATGGTGACGACGAGGGTGACGCCCGTGATCAGCGCGCCGATCATCTGCGCGTACAGCGATTCGATGACGCCCCGGTCCTGAAGTAGGTCCGAGAGCGTCGGTTCGAGGAGGCTCCCGAGCATGAACAGTCCGAAGAACGCTGCCGTGAGCACGCCGGTGACGAGCTGTCGGTTCGCGCCGAGGAGCAGCCAGAGCTTGAGCTTGCTCTCGTCAGCCCGCTCGCGCATCGTGTCCGCAGTGCTGATCTGATCGTCGTCCTCCTCGCTACTCATCGCCGCCACCGCCTGCCGGCTGCTTAAACACGAGGTACTTGGTACCACCGCCGGTGTACTCGATCGTACTGACGAACTCCCAGCCCTCCTGCCCATACTCGTTGAGAAGTTCCTTTGGATCGCTCGCTTCCTCCATCGTCGCCTCGCAGGGTGGCCGGACTGTCTCGCACGTCCAGACAGTTCCCCGATCCGTCGTCATACTCGTATATCGACGATTCGCCAAAAAAGGGTTCGCGTTGTCACTCCGTTAGCGGTGACTCAGGAATCGGTCAACTGCACGGGACTCAGAACCGAACGGCAACTACTTGTCGTTGACGAGGGTGCCTATGTTGGCCTTGAGCAGGGCTTTCACGCCGGTCGCTATTACTCGCTGGTGGCGATCTAGGTATCCGGCTGCCTCGAGGTAACGATCGCCGATCACGATGGTACCGAGCTGATGGTAGATAGCTCCCAGATGTGTTGCGTAGAGGGCAGTGCGTTACCGCGGCGATGATCTCGGTACTGACGACCATCGCCGCCCTCCACCAGCTGGCTCTGATCTACGAGCCTAGCAAAGAGATCATGGAAGACGTGGAAGTCTCCCGCATAGGGGACAGACCGCTGTCCAGTTCCATGGGATCACTCCTCCCATTCGGTTTCTCCAGCGTCTTCCGATGGACGGAGAATGAACGGCCCGATTGCGATCGTTCGCTTGGCGAGCGTCGCGAGCCGAAAGATGTAGGCGGCGAGCAACAGCAGCGGCAGTGCCGTGATCGTAAACGCGCCGCTTACAACCCATGTTACATTGTCGATCCCCAACGTCGCCCCAGAAACCATTGCCGCGTCGGCGAAGAATCCCATTCCAGCCGCAATAGCCAGTGCGGGGAGTCCAATATAGAGGATCTGCCGCGAGAGGTTTACGAGATCTGCCTCGAAATATAGCGACTTGATATGCTCACGGGTTGGGGCGAAGAACTGAAGTACAGCCTTCAATTCCTCGAATGCCTCCCGCTGCTCGTCAGTGAGACTATCCGCGTGTTCTTTGCGAATCCGGCGCAATTCGTAAATATGCCACGAATAGGTGTAATCCAGTGCTGCCTGCATAATGGCGAAGTTACCGAACTGCACATCACGTAGCTGCTCGTTCACGAGCTCTGCGTTCGTCATCAAATTATCAACGTACTGCTTCACCTCTTCATGGAGTTCGTCGTCGTCGCTGCTCGCAACAGCGTCGTTAAGCTGCTCCGCCTTGTCGCTGCTCAATTCAATGAGCACACGCAGGAATGCGTTCGGTTCCGGGGGACTAGCTGTTCCAAGGAACTCCTCAACGTCTTCGCGGAACGATCGTTCACCGTCCATCCGTTCGCGCTGATCCCCGAGTGGACCGAGTTCCTGCGCAAGGACCAACTGACTGATCGTGACAACGAGCGTTACTGAGGTAGTGATCGAAAGCAGCATCGTCTGAAAGGCTGACTGGACCAGTCCGTTGGGCCCCATCATCTCGCGTAACGATACTTCGCCGAGAGAACTCATCGCGACGAGAGCGCTGAAAAGGCCGAGCGCCAGACCAGCGGTCAGCACATACCGGTTCAGATTGAGAAGGAATTTGAGACGGAGACGATCACGGCGACTGTCGATTCGCTCATACATCCTCTCGTCTGGCGCTGAGTCACCCACCAAAGCTACTGCTACCTGCTCCTGTAAAAACTCCCCCTTGTTTCGCGTTTCTACAAGCTGATCAGGCACGGGCGGTGGTGCAAAAGTCTTCACATACTCTGTTATCTAGAGTTCGTCCCGATTGCTATTCGATCCGACTCAAGGAAGGAATCAAGCCGATTTAGAGGCTGTTCTCCTTGATTGGTGAGTGCTATTTTGCCCTGAATCTCCGTGTAGTGGAGCAAGCCTGCCTCAGCCAGACGTGAAATCTGCAAGTGGTAGAGATCATCAAAATCTTCCGAAAGACGATTGCTCTGAGTGATATTGACGGCTATATTGAGGAAGGAATCGGTAAGATTGCGCAGATTAGGTATTCAGAAGGAACTCCTTCTGAATAGCTATCCAAAACCTGCTCTGCTTATAGCCTACTCAGCCTACCCAGAAGGTTGTGGCTCGAGCAGTGATCTATTGCCCCTGTTGTACCACCGACTAAGACGTCCAACGCCAACTCAACGAGGCCCAGAGCGACCTCGACAACATCCGCGCATGATCACTCTTCGAGAGTAGATGTTGTGGGGGGTTGTCTCGGAGCGCAGATGCAGAGACATACCGGTGGCCCTAGACGAACGCGACAGTTCGATCTGACTCGGACGCCGTTTTGTCGTTCTGAACCGGCTGTTCGAGCGTAAATCCGCTTTCGACGTCGAGGAACAGGACCTTCTGCTCGCTTCCGTAGCGATCTGCGTTCTGGTCTCGGAGTGTCGCGATCCCGTCCTCGAGTTGACTTCGTTGGGCTGGTGAGACTTGTGTTGCCCCTTCGAGTGCATCTTCGGTCAGTTCAATGCTCTCGATTGTACTGGTGATCGCTGGGACGGCTGGTTTGATCTCACCGTCGGTGTAGAAGGCGAGATAGTTGGATGGTTTGAACGAGCGATTCGGTTGGCAGAAGTACAGGCCATGGGCGTTGTACTCGGGCCAGGCTTTGCGAGCGGCAGCAACGAGGACACGATCCTCGCGACCACTCACGAGGTCCTCCTCGTAGAGGAAGCGAACGAGTTCTCGAAGGAGGAATGCCTCTCGTTCGATGGGGATCTCGAGTGATTGTTCGGCGCTGCCGTGGTCCCGCGCTAAGATCGATTCAGCGGCGTCGACAAGCTGGTCGAAGTTCGTCCAGACGAGACGATCGTCCTCGATGCGATCGAGTTTCGCCGGGCGGCTGTGGTCTGGTGTGAGGACAACAAGGCGTTGTGTATCGCTTGCCTCCTGGCGGAGGCCGCTCAGATGGTTTCGGATCTGCTCGAGGTCAACGCTGTTGGGGACCGTTTTGGTCTCGAACCACAGCGACGTCGAGCTTTGAATCGACGCATCTGGGACAGAGCCGTCGCCAGCGATCTAGTTCTCGAACGTAACGAGAGAAAGGTCCGATTCGTCGAGTGTTGCTTCCAGGAGTTCTTCCCCGAGTTTGGTATTGACGTGTTCGAGGACGGCCATGAGTGTCGACGTAACTCGGTTTTCGCCATGTGCGTATGTCGAGAAGAGTGGGTTTGGCATGATATGATAGTCTCTGTAAGCTGGACAGTGAGGATTTCGTTATTTGTAGTGTTGCTATTCTATTGCTCCAGAATAAGGCTCAAATAAGTATCCCAGAGAGAAGTAGGCTCATTAGTGGAGCCTCAAAATAGCTGATTGTGACAGAGATCGGACTCGTGAGTTGTACAAAGACCAAGCTCGAGCAGCCTGCGCCACCTGCCGAGTTGTATGTCCCATCACCGTTGTTCAGCAAAGCTCGGCAGTACTGTGTGCAGAATCATGACGACTGGTTCATCCTCTCGGCCAAGCACTATCTGCTTGAGCCTGACGGGCCACCTATCGAGCCGTACGATGAGACGTTGATGGGAGCGCGGGTTGCGACAAAGCGAGAGTGGTCGGAAACAGTGTTCGAGCAGTTGCAGTTGGTAGGGTTGCTCGAAGCGGGGAAAACGCTCGTATTCCATGCGGGGCGTGCGTACTACGAGGAGTTGCTACCGTTGCTCGAGGAGACGGCTGTCTCGGTCCAGTTTCCGGTAGAGGGGCTAATGATCGGTGAGCGGCTGAGGTGGTACAATGAACAGCTCTGAGTGGATCTGGAATCTTCGACAGTAGTTGAATTAGACCCGAGCAATTTTGCAGATGACCCACTCTATGGATAGCAACTAGTCCTCATCGCCTGCTTCAGATTTTGTCGACATATGGTTTGATCGAACTGTACAGACGGATCATTGCATCAACTATCCGCTCTTGGGTGACGTCCCATTGCTCTTCATCAGTTAGCCCCTTGCCGGACACTCGCTTTTTGATGCGGTAGGCTCGCTTTCCATCGAGTCGTTCCCACGCTAACCCTCCATCGAACTCGGCTTCGATCTCAGACCGATTTTCGAGTAACGTGTTTGAGGCACAGTGTTCAAGATGGTCGGCTCGAACTCAGAAGTATGCGACTCGAGGAGTATTGGGGAGTCGGTCCGAAGACGCGGGAGACATTGGTCAAGGAGCTGGGTCAAGAGCAAGCGATCCAAGCGATTGAGAGCGGGGACATACGGACACTCTCCGACTCCGGACTCGCCCGGGGACGGGCGACGCGGATCCTTCGCCGGGCGACCGGCGGCGAGAGAATGGACATCTTGGCCACGAGCGATGCCCGATCTGCATACAACGAACTGCTAGACCTCGCTGTCGATCACGCCGTCACCCAGCGCGCAGCCGACCGAATCCGGGTGCTTACACCGCTCGAGAGCAAGAAGGCAATGGAAGACCGCCTTGATAACGTGCTCGCGGCTCGAGACGCTTGGGAGGCGCTCGCGGCCGACGACCGAGAGGTCGTGCTCGCGGCGTTCAACCGCTACGATGAGCGCGATGGGAGTGAACTCGCCGCCGTCGAAGCTGCGCTCGCGCTGCTCGAATCCGGTGTAAAGTCCGGTCCCTTCGCGTTGGTCGCGGATATCGAGGCCGACGCTCTCGAGGCGGCCGCGGCTGCGCTTGCGGCACTCGACAACGGTCGGGTCCGCGAGGGAGCAGACGAGGAACTCGACCGGTTGCGCGACACGCTAGGCACAGTCGAGGACATGGATGCGAATGCGCTCGAGCTCATCGATGAGCTCCAAGACGGCGGTGTTCAGGACGTCACGGACTTTCGCGAGGCGTTCGAGGCTCGACTTCTCTCTGAGACTGATGTTACGGTCGAGCAGGTACGGGAAGCGATGCCGACGAACGCGACGGACGCCACAGACTTCGTCGGCGGAACGCTCCGCCGGCTGCAGTCAGACCTCCGGGAGGCCGCCGACGAACGTGAAGAACGAGTCGCGGAAGAGTTCGAATCGACGCTTTCAGAGCGGGACGAAGCCATCGAGCAGGCCGTCAGCGCTGTCGACGAAATCGCGTTCCACCTCTCGCTGGCGCGCTTTGCACTCGCCCACGACTGCACCCGACCGACGTTCCGGGGAGAGGACGGCGCGGCCGTCTCTGTCGTCGCCGCGCGCAACCTTACAGTTGACGCGAGCGGCGAGGACGTTCAGCCAATCACCTACGCGCTGGGCGACCATACCGTTACCGAGGGATCCACAGAGGCTGGCGTTCCCGGCCAGCAGCACGTCACCGTCCTCACGGGAGCGAACAGCGGCGGGAAGACAACCCTGCTCGAGACGCTGTGCCAAATCGTCCTGCTGGCGACGATGGGGCTGCCCGTTCCCGCTGAGCAGGCCGAAGTGACACCAATTGACGCGCTAGTCTTTCACCGCCGCCACGCGAGTTTCAATGCAGGCGTCCTCGAGTCGACACTGCGCTCGATCGTGCCGCCGCTATCGGCAGACGGGAAAACCCTGATGCTGGTCGACGAGTTCGAGGCGATCACCGAACCTGGCAGTGCGGCAGACCTCCTGCACGGACTGGTGACACTGACCGCCGACCGCGAAGCGCTGGGCGTGTTCGTTACCCACCTCGCGGACGACCTCGAGCCCCTGCCGCCCGAGGCCCGCATCGACGGCATCTTCGCAGAGGGGCTGAGTCCCGACCTCGAGTTGGTCGTCGACTACCAGCCTCGCTTCGACACCGTGGGGCGGTCGACACCAGAGTTCATCGTCTCGAGGCTCGTTGCAAATGCGAGCGACCGAAGCGAACGCACCGGATTCGAGACGCTGGGAGAGGCCGTCGGAAACGAGGCCGTTCAGCGCACGCTCGCGGACGCTCGCCGGGCCACTGACAAGTAAGGAAGTGGGGTACTTTCTAGTCAGCGATTTTCGCCTCCTCGACAGGCGTGCGGTTATTGAGGTGGTGCAGAATTGTTGACTCGACAGTGTCCTATCGAGGAATATGCAAGATAGAGTTCACGCCGCCCGCCCGAGTGCCTTGATACCGTCGGTAGCATCACCTTTGGTGTCAGCAGTTCCATCACGAAAATCGCTAGCTAACGAATAGGTTCGCTATCAGTAATAATCGATTTTCACTTATTGGATTCTAGCTATATCCTCTCAAATCACGAAAGGGTTTTATAAATTGTTTGCGTAATATGAGACTACATGGTAGAAAAGAGTCACTTCCGTCTATTATCACATCTTGTAGTGGGAAGTGGGTCGGAAGTGGGTATCAGTACGCTCGCTGATCAACTTGATTGGAGCGCCGGCCACACCTCACGTATCGTCTCCGAATTAGAAGCCTACGGCTACGTCCAAACCAAGCAAAGCGGTCGACAAAGGTTGGTTTCTCCAACGGACATCGAACCAATCGAGCAACTCGAAGGACTTCTTGCGGAGTATAGCCACATGGATCTGTCCGATCTCATCGCTGGCGCTGGGTTACTCGTGCTCTATTATCTCGATCAAGGGCGGACCGCAACCGAGTTGGTTGAACTGAGTGGTGTTAGTCAGGCGACGATATACCGGCGGTTAGATGACTTTCAGCGCGTTGGTGTCGTTGGGAAATCGAAATCCTGGTATCGTCTTAATGATCCGTTCGCAGAGTTGGCCTCGATCGCTCGAGGACTGCTCCACCAGAAACATCGTCACGAAGCAGAGCGACACGCGAGTGGACTCAACTTTCTCTGGGAAACACATGACGAATTCCTCTTCGCCTGTGACAGTGACATTGCTGCTGACGGATTTTACCTGACCGGGCCTGCCCTGTTCGAAGCGTTTGATATCCCGCTTCTCACCAGGGACCGGCAACACTACTTCCGGACGGATCGACTCTCCGAAATCACTCCCGCAGAATTAGTCTGTCACACACTACTGATCGATGATGGTCCCCGATACCGAACGTACTGTCTCCTATTGATGGAACGGCAGGACATCGAGCGAACGGCATTGCGAGAGCATGCTGAACACTATCTCCCCGAAGCGACGAACGATCTGCGCGCTATCGTCGATGAACTCATCGATTACTTAGAGACAGACGGAACTACAACAACTGAGCAACTGCCCGAATGGGAAGACTTCAAACAAACGGCCAGAGACTATGAGATCACTGTATGACTTCTCGTGAACGATTCGGTCGTAACTATATCGAGACCGAGCTTCAGGAAATCGCAGCTCACCTCCAGACGGACGTTGATGCCTATCTTATCGGCGGTGGCGCAATGTCACTTCACGAGCCGTCACTCAAGGACACGACCAAAGATATCGATCTCGTCGTTGTGGGCGAGGTAGCCCTTCGCCGGCTAATGGGGGTACTCGACGACCTCGGCTACGAGGAAGTTACCGATCTTGGTAACGAGTACGATCGGTTAGGAGCGCGTCACTGCGTTCGAAACGATGCCGGCTGTCAGTTCGATGTCTTCTATCGACAGATTGCCGATAAGCTGTATTTCAGCGACGGAATGCAAGCGCGGAGTGAGGCGTTTCTTTCGGACGAGTCCTTCTCAGTGGGCCTCGTTTCCTTCGAGGATATCTTCCTCTTCAAAGCCGTCGCAGAGCGTCCGGACGATATCGGGGACATGGCGACACTCGTCCAGACAGATCTCGACTTCGATGTGATCGAAGACGAAATCGAACGCCAGGTAGACCTTCTGGGCGGTGAACAGTTTGTCACAGTGATCTCCGAATCGCTGGAACGACTCGATCAGAACGAAGGTATCCAAACACCACTCGACGATGTCGTCCGGGAATACTACCAACGATACATGTACGGGTACGAACTCCGGTTACAGTTAGACGAAGACACCGCAAAATCCGTCAGCGAACTCGCGTCAACGTTAGACGTTTCAGAAGCAGAGATCGAACGTCGGTACGAGTATCTCGAGCAGTACGGGTTCGTCGAACGGACCAGCGAGGGGATACGAGATACTGGAGAGCGCGACGAATTTCAGCGGACCTAATGTGCCGAGGTGACGGTCTATGATGAAAGTCATCGGAGGCTCGTCCTATTTTTCAAGAGAGTCGCCGAATTCTTTCTGGAAACCTTCGAGAAGCCGTCCGAAGCCGGATTGGAGGAAAAACTCGGCATCCTCTTTTGTCTCGAGGAGGTGCTTTCGGCGTTTATCCGAGTACTCCGTTGCCATCTCGTCTAATTCGACGGCGAACGCCTCGATTGCCTTTTCGTCCTCGAGGGAATCGTAGGTTCTAAACACATCTTTCAGCCCGCGCTTGGCTGATTGCCTGACACGACCGTCCTCGTCCGTCAGTGCCTCCAGCAGGAAGCCACCGATTTCGTCCGTCTGTTCGCGAACGGTGCCCACACCTGCCTCAATCGATTGATCGCTCTCAGCGACGGCGAACACCAGTGCGATCCCTGGCGTCAGTTGTTCAGCAACCCGGACAGTCGACTGTCGGACGTATCCATTATCGCTCTGAGCGTAGATGGAGGTCACCTCGTTAAAGCAGGTCTCGAACAACTGAACCCGTTCATCGAGATCTAACTCCTCAATTTCGTCGATTGTCTCGTTAACCTGCTCGGAATTACCTGATCGAATGGCGGCCGCAAATTCGTCCCACCGTTGTTCCATATCGATCTATTGGGCCAATTAGTCCATAATACTCGGGGTATTGGAGGCACAGTGAAGTGAAGACAGGAGGAGCGTGATGTCGAGGGTGTTGACAGCCTCGACGGCCACAATGACGATCGGTCTGAACGCATCCCGTATGGTTTTGCGTTCCGACCACCTCTCATCTGACCGAAGGGGGACTGAAGAGCCATGAAGCTTCGATACTACGCCGACGCATCGAATTTCGACGATCACGAACAGACCATCGATCTTCTGTACACTATCCACGACAAGTACGGTATCACAGTCGAGATTGAGCGAGTGAACAACCGGTATGGATCGATCCAGCCCTTCCCGGGAAGCATACGCGAAAACCCATCGGAAGACATCTACGACCGAGATTTCCACTACAACCGAACGCTTGGTTCGAACATCGACGAGTCGCCATCCCAGGCATTCAAATCAAGCGGTAGACACGTCGATATCGAGGGGTACGTCGGAATCATCGACGGAGGGCTCGTCTGGGCGTCGACCTACCGCGGAGATCCAATCGGCTATGGGCCGGACGTGTCTGACAACGAGACGACGCTCGGATTTCTCAATCAGGTCGCCAACAAGGGACTGGAAGCAATCGAAGAGAAGTACATGGACGAGGCGGAACGCGAACGGACCACATTGGAGCAGTTTCTCGCTACAGATGTCGTCAACGGCACCGTTCATCGAGATGTTGTTGTCGGCACATCACAACTTCCCGACTCTCCTGCGTATGGAGTAGATAGTTCTGTCGGCGAGTTTGTCACGCGGACAATTGACGCCATCATCGAAACAGACGAGAGCGACTGGATCGTTCAGACGGAGAAGACCTTTGAAGCGTCGACGTTTGACAACACTCTCGGGCAGGTACTCGTTCGTGATCGACTCTATCGCCTCGATACTAATGGGGATACAGTAGAAACAACCCTTGCGATCGTATTCAACACGGTCCCTTGGGAGCTTGATGTCGACATCGTTCCAACTGCATTAGACCGGATAACTGCTATATCTGACACGCTCGATATCCGGGTATTTGTCGGTCGCGATAAGGAGTTCGAGCAGGTTGTCGGTGAATAGGTTAGAATGACGAGATGGATGTATTCCATATGCATTGGACGACGTAGTCTCAACTTCTGCGTGCAGACGAAGATGAGACAACCGAAGTCACCAATGCTGGAGAGCTCACGTTCGATGAAGATGAGCTCGAGACACCAGCGGAGTTCATCGGATACGAAGAAGTTTTGTCGTGAAACTGCCGTCACATCACAAATTGGTGACCGATATTGGGGGAATCAATGAAAACACAAAACTCGCGAATACCTTTCCGGATGCTCCGATTTCGTGATGCAGCCGAATTGTCCAACCGGATACGTTCAAATCTATCCGGAGAGCGAACAACCACGTCAATACTGTGTTCTCGATACGCGAAACGAAGCTGAGTGATACGGTCACACACCTCCGATTCGATTGAACTGGGTCCCGCGGGATGCTTCTTATTCGACGAACCGCCTATTGGTGGACGTGGGAAGCCCGGCGTGTAGGCCGATGGAGGATGTCACCAAGAGTTAGGCGATTGGGCAACGGAATACAGCACGAATGGAGTCAGATGAGCTTCGCACGATATTACAAAAAGCTGAGTTTTCGCCATACGAGGCTGATGCGTACGTCATGCTATTGGAGATCGGACCGTCGTCGGCGAGTGAACTCGCGACGGCCAGCACCGTGCCACAGGCGCGTATCTACGACGTTCTGCGGTCCCTCGAGGACGAGGGCTACGTTACGCTCTACGATCAGGATACTCTCACCGCTCATCCCGTCGACCCGAGCGACGCGCTCTCTTCACTTCGGTCGACTGTCAGTCGATTCGAAAACGCGATTACCGCCATCGAGGATCGCTATAACGCCCCTGACGAAATAGAGAGCGAGGTAAGTGTCGTTCGGCGATTTCGCACCGTCTTCGATCACGCCCGAACGGTCATCTCGGATGCCGAAAACCACCTGCAGCTCGCTGCGACGTACACACAGGTTGAGCGTCTCTGCTCCATGCTTCGAGCGGCCTACGAGCGCGACGTCCGAATCCATCTGTCCCTGTTCGTTCCGCCCGATGAGACACCGCCAGCTCCCGCGGAGCTTCAGGGGCTCTGTCACGAGGTTCGGCAACGGACACTCTCTGGTCCGTTTCTCTTATTGGCGGACCGTCAGCAAGCGTGTTACTCGACTCGCGGCCGTCAGGCGAACGAATACGGCGTCCTCGTCGACGACTACGCGACAGCCTACGTTTTCCATTGGTACTTCCTTACTCGGCTCCGTGAGGTCTACGAGATTGTATACGATGCTCGCAGTTCTGACGCTCCGTTCACGTTCGTCGAAATAACCGACTGCGTACGTGGCATCGAACCCGCGCTCGATGCCGGCGCGACGATCCGGGGTCACGTAATCGGGACGTCGAGAGTGGACGGACGACGGGTCTCACTTTCTGGTGAGTTCGTCGCCGTCGAGTACACGGGTGCACGCGACGAGACACCGGCGACGCTGCTCGAACTCGCAGCAAAGGCCACCGTCGTCTTCGAAACCAACGATACCCAATACACCGTCGGGGGGCCTGGTGCGGCGACCGAAGATATCGCGGCCGACCGCATCAACATCGAAGAACTCTCCGAGCCGATGGATATCCGCCCCTCTTAGTCCGAGCCGACTGCTGAGGCTGTGTTGTCTTTCGAGGGGAGTGTGACTGTCAGTGTCGCGATGACGGCGGCGACGCCAATTGCCGGGAGGAAGGCGATTCGGAGTGAGGTGGCATCCGCTAGTAGTCCGATTGCGACTGGGCCGGCCGCGAAGCCAGCGTAGCTCGAGGTAGAGACGGCAGCGACGGCTGATTCCGGCGATCGGTTGAGGTCAGCTTGGCCAACGAGACTGATATTAACTGGGGCAACGCCACCGATCCCGAAACCGAGGATCCCGAAGCCGAAAAGCGTGACCGGTGGGATCGGGACGAGCGTAACGACGACTCCAAAGGCGGCGATAGCTGCCGTCAACTGAAGGAATCGTCGAGGGCCGACCATATCGACAGCACGGTCGGCGGCAAAGCGACCGAGCGTCATCGCCAGCGCGAACGCGGCGAATCCGAGTGCTGCGACTGCTGGGCGTGCGCCGGCTGCTCCCTTCAAGAAGACGGCACTCCAGTCGTTTGCGATCCCTTCAATCAGCAGCGCGCAGAACCCGATGAGGCAGAATCCGAGTATCTCTCTGGACGGGAGTGCGAGTTCGGTATTCGTGTCCTCGCTCTCATCTTCTTTTGGAGAGAGGAGCCATACGCTTGCCGTGAGACCGATACTGAGGAACGTAGCAGCGAGGATGAGGAAGTGAACTTGTGGTGATAGTCCGAGACTAGTGAAGAGAGCACCGATGAGCGAACCGAGTAGTGCACCGGCGCTGTAGAGTGCATGGAAGCCACCCATAATCTGTCGGGGATAGGCCTGTTCGATGTGAAGCGCTTGCGTGTTTGCAGCAACGTCGAGGAGCCCCTTTCCGAATCCGAATCCGACCAGAGTGATGAGGAGGGTAGACAGGCCTCTCGAGAAGGAGATGACTGGGAGGAGAAGACAGTAGATGATGATCGCGAGGCGGACAACTGTCTTGGCGCTGTAGCGGGCGACGAGAGCACTGCTGATGACAAGGCCGAGAATGCTTCCAACAGCGAGTCCAAGCAGTGCGATACTGATGTCCGTCTTTGTGAGGTGGAAGAGTGTCTCGATAGCTGGGATGCGAACCGCCCACGTCGCGAAGATAGCACCAAGGATGACGAACGCAATACTGTTCGCGACGCGTGCTGTCCGAACTTTACGTGGGATGCCTTCAGAGCAGTGAAAACTATTCGACAGTCGGTTGTTCACAGCAAGAACGGAACAATCTGCTCGTATATAACAGTTCATTGATATAGTTGCTACAGGTGTTGTAGCAACCGTGGACTCTAACTATGTAGCAGATATCGCGTTACTAGAGTCGAATCTGGAAGTCTTTGTAGCGGTACCCGCCGAAGATTGGCATGTCTCGTTGTCTCTCGAGAATCAAATGAGTGGTGTGAGGCTCTGACTTTATGAGAATCCTGTTTAAGCCCCAAGTCGGTGAACGAATGCGCTGGGGTTGAAGGAGACCGTC
>NZ_JAAVUO010000048.1:0-24604 GCF_012163165.1 Natronococcus sp. JC468 | reverse complement strand
ACCCTCTCGGTTCCTGCAAAGCGCGTCGTGGAAGCAGGAAGCCCCGAGGCTTGACCTCGGGGTGGGTTCACCACGCGCTGTTGTACGTCGGCGAGCTGTACGTGCCCGGTGCGATCGCGGCGACGGTCGCCAGCACCGCCCCGATCCTCACCGCCGCGTTCGCCGGCGCCGTCCTCCCGCGGGAGCGACTCGCACCCGCGGGCGTCGTCGGGCTCGTGCTCGGCCTGATCGGCGTCGTCGTCGTCGTCCGCCCCTCGCCGACGGGACTCGAGACCGAACTCCTGCTGGGGGCGGGACTCGTCTTCGGCGCCGCGATCGCGTTCGCGGTCGGAACCGTCCTCGCGCGACCGCTCGACGCCGGCCTTCCCCTCGAGACGCTCCAGGCCTGGGCGATGCTCGTCGGCGCGGCGGTCCTGCTGGTCGGTGCTCCGCTTCGGGGCGAGTCGGTCGCCGCGATCGATATCACGCCGACGGCGCTGGCGTCGTTTACCTACCTGACGCTCGTCTCGAGCGTGTTCGCCTTCCTGCTGTACTTCCAGCTGCTCGATCGGGCCGGGCCGACTCAGGTCGCGCTGGTCGGCTACGCCGAGCCCGCGGTCGCCATCGGCGTGAGCTGGCTCCTGTTGGGTCAGGTCGTCGACTCCCTGACGATACTGGGGCTGCTGACGATCCTCGCCGGGTTCGCCGTTATCCAGCGGCGCCACCTCGCTCGCGTCGTGGAGACGCTGCTCGAGCGGGATACCGGTCGGCGGTCGAACGTCGGTTCTCGCCCCTCGAGAGAGACGACGGAGGCCAGAATCGACGGCGGAACGGCCCGTGAAACCGAGGCGGTCGGGACGGAAACGAGCGCCGACTAGAAACCTTCGGCGCAGCCGGCGAATGCGCTATTTGGTAACGCTCTTCCCGATAAACACCCTCACAAAGGTTTATACGAGATACCGTTGGCTAGCTCACACGACGGAGGGGGTCCAGTATGAACGCACGATCACAGACACTGACGGTGGTTTGTCACGTGCGGGCGCCGTTGCTCCTCGAACCGGTCGATAGCCAGGTCGAGAGCGTACGCGCCTGCGAGGACGAGGGAACGATCGACGAGTTCCTGGTGCGAAGCTGGCCGAAAGCGGTCAGCCGTTCCGAGGAGAGCCCGTACCAGGAGGTCCTCGAGACCTACAAGCGACTCCAGCGGTGGGCCGACCGACACGACGTGTCGATCAGTCCGCCGTTTCGAACGCGAACGACCACCTCACAGATCACCGACGAGACGGAGACGGTCCTCGTGACGCCGCTGCTGTGTCTCGAGTACTACCTCGGCGACGAGCTGGTCGGCGTCTACCCGCACTCGAACGGCGAGGAGACGATCACGACCGAGGACGTGATCGCCCGTATTCGCTGTGCGGACGATCCCGCTTCGGCGGCCGAGGAACTCGCGGCGCTGACGCCCGAACCGGACGGCCCGTCCCCGCCGCGAGCGGACCCAACGATCGCGACCGAGGACGATGCCCCCGGGAGCGTCGAAACGGACGCGTGGACACGGTCCGCGACGTGTCCCGACTGCGAGGGCCAGCTGATCGACGGTCAGGGTCTGGTCGCCTGCAGGGAGTGTGGATGGACCGGAACAATCGCCGAAAACGGCGGGTACGGGTCGACGTCCCCGGAAGCGAGCACCGACGCCGATCCCGGTCCCGTTCGATCGGTTCCGCCTCGGTAGCCGCGGTAACGCGCCGTCGCTACGAAGCAACCGACCGTCCGGCTCAGTCTTCGGCCGGGCGTTCGGTCGCCCGGCGGAGAACGCCGAGCAGCGTGTTCGCCTCGCGCTCGGTCAGGTCGGCGCGGCCGAACACCCGCCGGAGCATCCGCATCGTCTTGTCACGTTTCTCGTCGGGGTGGTTGAGCTCCTCGAGCAGGGCTCCCCACTGACCGTAGAGCCGATCGAGCGTCGGCTCCGGCGCCCGGGTGCGCTCGAGGTTCGGCAGTTGCGTTCCCGTTTCAGGGAGGGTGAGGGTGCGAAGCTCGTACAGCGTCACCGTCGCGGCCTGGCCGAGGTTCAACACGGGGTACTCCTCGCTGGCGGGGATCGAACAGATCTCGTCGATCTGCGCCAGCTCCTCGTTGGTGAGCCCGACCCGTTCGCGACCGAAGACCAGCGCCGTCGGCGCCTCGACGGTCGGCAGCCGTTCGGCGAGGTTGGCGGGCGTCGAGTAGGGGTAGCGCATGTGGCTGCGGTCGTCCTCGTTCGTGACCGCCGTGCAGCCGATCGTGTGGTAGTTCTCCGCGAGCTCGTCGAAGGAGAGCTCGGTCGCGTTCGGGAGGACGTCCTCTCGAGCGTGACCCGCGTAGCCGTAGGCCTCGCCGTCGGGATCCAGCTCCGGGGGATCGACGAGCAGCAGCTCCTCGAACCCGAAGTTCTTCATCGCGCGGGCGATAGTACCGACGTTGCCGGGCGTCTCGGCGTCGACGACGGCGACCGCGGGCGGCGTTCGGTCGCCCGCCGAACTCGAGTCGCGTCCGTTCGGATCGTCGCGCCGCGTTGGATCCGACGCGTCACTCATGATGTGACGCGGCGTTCGAACGCGCGGTCGTGGGCGCTTCTCGAGGACGGGAGTGTAATCGAGAGTCGCGAGAGCGATTCGGAGAGTCCATACCGCCGGTAGCCAGCGCGATCGCAAAAGTCGACTGGTACGGGCCGGACTGGAAGGCCGACTCCGGTCGAGGGAACCCTCCTCGGAGTGTCGTCACAGGCCGGTCGCTCTCGGTGATCGGGACTGCGACGCCGACAGCCCTAGAACGAGGGAGGTCGATCGACGAATGGTTGCGATAGGTAGGATAGGTAAAATATGGAGAAAGACACTAAGAGTGGAGTTAGGTAGAATAGGTAGGATAGTTAAGATAGTTAGTATAGTTGTTGTTAGTATAGGTTGTTATTAGTAGATGTGGTTATTAGTATAGGTAGTTAAGATAGGTAATGGGGTTAGACAACTGGACTACTTACTGCTAGAGATAGCTAGATACAATACTAGTAGTACTAGACGATGATCACTCCCCGGCCGGTCAGGCGGAACTCCTTCGCGGAACCCGTCGTTTTCTCGGTGGAAGCCGCTGTCCGCTTGTCTTTCGGTATCGTTTCTTCGCTCGCTCGATCCGTTTCTCCCTCGTGAATCGTTCTCCGTTTCGCTCGGTGTCGTTTCGTTCGTGGTTCGATCGGCCGTCCGCGTCGAATCGAGTACTCGAGCGGTTCGGGGGTTCGAGGACACACACCCCCCTCGCGTTTGTAACGCCGTACACGGGTGGGGGGTCTGTTCGACAACACACCTCCGTCGCGGTTGTAAAGTCGGGCTTTCAGGGCAGACAATGGATGAATTTCGGCTCTCAGCTCGACCCCACCCGCCCGTTCGCCGTTACATCCGCGAGGGGGGTGTGTGTCCTCGGCGAATCGGCTGACACGATCCAAACCGCCTCTTCTGACCGCTCTCGATACCCTACTCGGGCGATTCGGAGTCCGACCCTCGATCGTCGATCGACGATCCGCGATCGATTCGGTGTCGTTCCTGCCGCACGCGCTCTCGGAGCCCGTTACATCCGCGAGGGGGGTCCCCGTCGAACGTTCCCACTCCCAGAGCGCCCTCACAAGCGCGAAGGCGGCCGATATCTCGGCTCTCGAGAGATCGACGGCGAGAGTGGCGCTAGGGAACTCTCGCCGGGATCTTACATCCGCGACCGATCTCCACACATTTATTTCGGTTCGGCGGGAAGGAACGGGGTACTGCAATGTCCGCGAACGACGACCGTGATCCGCTCTTCCGATACGACGATCCGATCTTCGCCGACGAGCGGCTGCTCGAGATCACGCACCTGCCCGGTCCGGACCGGATCGTCGGTCGCGACGAGCAGATGCAGCGGGTGGCCGACGCGTTGAACCCGGCGATCTTCGGGAGCGAACCCAACCACCTCTTCATCTTCGGGAAGACCGGTACCGGGAAGAGCCTCATCTCCCGGTCGGTCGCCAAGCGAGTCATCTCGGAGGCCGAACGCGACGACGTCACGGTCAACTACGCCTTCATCGACTGCGGCGAACAGAACACCGAGGCCTCGATCGTCAAGACGATCGCCCAGCTGGTCAACGATCCCGAGCAAAGCGGGATCACCGTCCCCGACCGCGGGCTGGGGACGGGCGACTACTACAAGCGGCTCTGGCAGGCCGTCGACCGCTGTACGGACGTTACGATCGTCATCCTCGACGAGATCGACATGCTCGAGGACGACGAGGTACTCCGAAAGCTCTCGCGGGCGGGCGAGAACCGACGCATCTCGGACTCGAGTATCGGCATCATCGGCATCTCGAACAAGATCGACTTCCCCGACCACCTCTCCGAGCGGGTCAAGTCAAGTCTCTCGCGGGACGAGCTCGTCTTCTCGCCGTACGATGCCAACCAGCTCGTCGAAATTCTGGAGAAACGCCGCGACGCCTTCCACGACGAGGTGCTCTCGGGCGACGTCATCCCGCTGACGGCGGCGCTGGCCGCCCAGGAACACGGCGACGCGCGCAAGGCGATCGACATCCTCCGAAACGCGGGCCGGATCGCGAAAAAGCAAAACGCCGACCGCGTCACCGCCGACCACGTCCGGGACGCCAAGGAGAAGACCGAGGCCGACCGGTTCAACGAGCTGATCGAGGGCTCGCCCCAGCAGGCGAAGGCGATCCTCTACTCGCTGACGATCCTCACCGAGAACAGCACGGAAAAGGAGTTCCCGACGAAGATCATCTACAACCAGTACAAGGAGGTCGCCCGTCGGCTCGATTTCGACGTCCTCTCGGAGCGTCGGGTGCAGGAGATCCTCCAGGAACAGAACTTCCTGAACGTCATCCAGTCCGAACGCGAGGGACGGGGACGGGGACGCGGCGCCCACGCGAAACACCGCCTGCTCGAGAACCCCTCGATCGTCAGGAAGGTCCTGCTGCGAGATTCCCGGCTCGCACCGCTCGAGGCCGACTCGTAGGCGGGCGAACGGTACGACCTCCCGTCGACGGGCCAGAGCCGCCTCGACCGTCGTCGTTCGCCGGGATCGCGGTGCCTTTCTATCTCGCTTCCTCAGGAGCGGGTATGGACAGCGTCGACGCGGCCGGACTCGGGATCGGCGACGGCTACCCGACCCGGATCATGGGCGTCCTGAACGTCAGCGAGGAGTCGCCGTACGATCCGAGCGTCTACGACGACCCCGACGAGGCCGCCGCCTACGTGGACGAGGAGCTGATCGGCGAGGGCGCCGACATCGTCGACGTCGGCCTCGAGTCGGCGAACAAGCGCTACGAGGTGCTCTCGGCCGAGGAGGAACTCGAGCGACTCCACGTCGCCTGCGAGACGATCGATCGGATCGAGGGGGAGGCGATCTTCTCGATCGAGACTCGGTACCACGAGGTCGCCGACGCGGCCCTCGAGCGGGGGTTCGACATGGTCAACGACATCTGCGGGTTCGCGGATCCGCGGCTGCCCGCGGTCTGTGAGGCCCACGGCGCCGCCGTCGCGAAGATGGCGAGTCCGCCGGACCTCGAGCGCCCCGGCGCGGTCGAGGAAACCGACTGGGCCGCCCGGAAGTCGCCGGAGTGGGCAGAGCGGTCCGACTACGTCGACCAGGTGTACGAGGCGCTGAAGCAAAACGGCCTCACCGACCGGACGATCGTCGATCCCGCCTTCGGGGGGTGGAGCGAGGCTCAGACCCTCGAGGACGACCGGGAGACGTTCCGCCGGCTTCGGGAGTTCCGGGACCTCGAGCGCCCGGTCCTGGTCTCGATCAACCGGAAGAACTTCCTCGGGGAGCTCGTCGGCCGGGAGACCGAGGATCGGCTCTCCGCGAGCCTGGCGGCGACCGCGATGGCGATCGAACGCGGCGCGGACGTCGTCCGGACCCACGACGTCGCCGAGACGCGGGACGCGGCCGTGATCGCCGACGCGTTCGCCGAGCGCAGCGGGTAGCCCGGACCCGACCGCACTCGCGAACTCCGGACCCGCGACGTTGCCGATCGCGACTCGCCGCTTCGACTCGATTCCGTCGGGAAACCCGTCCCGCTCGTCGCCTCCGCGATATTTCATCCGAACTGGTAAGTCAAGAGAAAGCTTATATCGGAGGCTCCGAAAGGACGTGATGGACGCCGGGCGGTCTCCCGGGTAGGGGTACTTTGGAGGCGACGCCCGGCCCACAACACGGCATTATTGTGGCGTTACGTCGACCAGCTGCGACGCCGAGAGATCGGGGTCGCGCGAGCGACTTCTCGCCGAACCGACCGGTCACCCGGTCGCCGAACGCACAGTCACGAACGCACCAGACACATACCCCGCCGGTGCGGAGAGAACGTATGGAGTTCGACGAGTGGGAACCGGTCTACGACGCGATCCGTCGGGACTTCGGCTACGATCGACGCGGCGACGAGCGCGCCCGGGACGTCCTCGCGGAACTGACGGGACCGTTCGACCTCGGGCGCCTCGAGGCCGCCGACGGCGCGACGGTCGCCGTCGTCGGCGCCGGCCCGACGCTGGCGGACGAACTCGAGGTCGCTCGCGAGGCCGACGTCGTCTTCGCGGCCTCGACGGCCGCCGACACGCTTCTCGAGGCGGGCGTCGGCGTCGACTGCATGGTCACCGACCTCGACAAGAACCCCGACACCGTCCACCGACTGACCCGACGAGGGACCCCGGTCGCGGTCCACGCTCACGGGGACAATATTCCGCGCCTCCGGAGCGTCGTCCCCGACTGCCGCGGTGAGTGGCTCCTGCCGACGACCCAGGTCGCGCCCCGCGGATCCGTTCGGAACGTCGGCGGCTTCACCGACGGCGACCGGGCGGCCTTCCTCGCGGACCACCTCGGGGCCGCCCGACTCTCGTTCGCGGGCTGGACGTTCGACGATCCGTCGGTCGGGCCGACGAAAGCGCGCAAGCTCGAGTGGGCCGAACGGCTGCTGTACTGGCTCGAACGGCGCCGCGACGAGCGGTTCGCGGTTCTCGACGGTCGGCGGACAGCGCTCGAGACGTCGTCGCTGCCGATCGAGTGAGGTCGTCGGTCCGGGCCCACATCTCGGACTCTCCCGGCGGTCGATACCGCGCTCCGGCGGATCGGGCTCGCGTATCAGAAATCCTTATTACGATTCGAGTCGAACGTTCGTTCAGATCGAGGTCGTCCGACTCGCCCCACTCGCCCGACCGGAATCGGCGGCCGTCGCCGAATTCGATTCGTCTCTCTTCACCCAATTTTGAGCTGCTGTTTAGTCGACAAGAAAGCTTATACCGAGATACACGACTTATGGAATTATGTCATCCGAAACTTCGGTGCAGAACGACGCTTCCGGTGGTCGACGGGATCGGCTCCCGAATCTGGTGACGATCGTCGGTCGTGGCGTCCCGTCGAGCTTCGAGATCGCGGTCGACGGCGACCTCGAGATGGTCGCGGACGATCCCGTCGCGGAGGGAACGATCGTCTCCGGCGGCGCCGCGGAGGGGACGATCGAGGTCGGCGTCCAGCGGTTTCGGTTCTCCGGCCAGATGGCGAACGTTCACGTCGTCGATTGGAACGGCGTCGAGATGCCCGATTCGGCCCACACCCCGGAGGTACACGTCGACTACGGCGCGTCGACGCGCTGACCGTCTCGGCGGCCGATGCTCGCTCTCCCACCGCTGCATCGAGGGGTTCTTCGGTTCGACTTTCGGAAGCGGCTTCCTTTCGACATCCGTCCGTTCTCCGCCGCCGCGTACGATTCTCCGACCTCCCGAGGCGGCGGTCGAGGCGCTCGAACGAGCCTCCGTCGGGGTATAACCGATCCGTACCGCAGTGTTGTCAGAATTCGATACGGAACAGCATTCTTATCGACGGGTGGCTGGTACCGCCGGTATGGCCGCTCCGAGCGAGACGCCGACGCCGGATCCGGACGGGGATCGTCCGTCGAGGGCGATCATCGCGGCGATCGCCCGCCACGAGGGCGTCGACGTGACGGCCGTCGAACCGCCGGCGTACGAACCGCTGTACAGCGTCGTGGATCCCGCAGCGCTCGACGAGATCTTCCGGGGGGACACGCCGACCACGACGCTCGTCACCCTCGAGTACGCCGGCTACGAGGTCGCCGTCTCCGACGACGGACGGGTCGAGGTGACCGATCCGTCGACCGGTGAGACGGTTGCGCGTCGGTTCCGCGGGTGACCGCCCGCTACCCGTCGATCGCGACCGTCCCGCCGGTCTCGCTCGAGCGGTAGATGCCGTCGATCACCCGCTGGACCGTAAGCGCCTGCCGGACGCTCTCGTCGCCGACGTCGCCGGCCGCGATCGAATCGAAGAACGTTCGCTGTTCCTCGGTGTGGGTGTCGTTCTGTCGGGTCTCGATCGACGTGTCCTCGAGGTGGTCCGGGCCGGCCGCGCTCGCGGAGTGGATCGAGAGGTCGCCGTCGAGGAGGTCGAACACCGCCGCCGACCCGGTTCCGCGGACGACGAACTCGTTGTTCACCGGGCGGTTGGTCGCCCAGGCGACCTCGAGGGAGATCGTGCGATCGTCCGCGGTCCGGATGAACGCGCTCGCGGAGTCGTCGACGTCGAACCCGGCGGGTCCGGCGTCGTCGCCCCACATCTCGAGGTAGGCGTACTCCTCCTGGGATCCGAACTCGCCGCGGGCGACGCCGGTTACCTCCGCGACGGTCGGGTACCCCAGCAGGTAGAGCGCGAGGTCGATCGCGTGAACGCCGAGGTCGATGAGCGCCCCGCCGCCGGCGATCTGGCGGCGGGTGAACCACGACCCCCGACCCGGGATCCCCCGCCGACGGACGTAGTTCGCCTCGACGTGGGAGACGTCGCCGAGCTCGCCCCGCTCGATCCGGTTTTTGACGATCCGGACCGTGTTCGCGAACCGGTTGTTGAACCCGACCGTTCCGAGGCTGTCACTGTCGGCCGCGGCGGCGGCGATCCGCTCGGCGCTCTCGAGGGAGTGGGCCAGCGGTTTCTCGAGGAGCACGTGCAGGTCGCGCTCGAAGGCCTCGACCGCGTACTCCTCGTGGTACTTGTTCGGCGTCGTGATGATGACCGCGTCGACGTCGTCGTACAGCTCGCGATAGTCGTCGTAGACGTCCACGTCGTAGCGCCCGGCGAACCGGGCCCGTGCGTCGGTCGCGACGTCCATACCGCCGACAAGGGGTACGTCGAGTTCGAGGAGCCGCTCGGCGTGGTAGCGGCCGATGTTTCCGAGCCCGACGATGCCGGTTCTGATGTCGCCTCGTGCTGTCGTCATGTCGTCCGTTGGGGGGTGTGGTGGTTCGCCATGGCGGTTCGAATCGGGGTTCGATCGGAGCTTCGTCGTCGCTTTCCTTTGTTCCGTCGCTCGTTCACCGACGCGTTTTCGCGCGGGAGTTTCGCTTTCCGTGCCTACTGATAGCTCGCCTCAATGTAGGTGAAGGTATCGGCCGGCGATCGTCGGCCGATCGTCTCGACGGCGCGGCGATCAGTCCTCGGCTTCGGTCGGGGCCGTCCCTGGATCCGATCCCGAGCGTCCGACGATCCCGTGGACGAGCGCGTCGCCGCTTTCGGCGTCGAACAGGTGGGTCTTCGACCCGTCGAGCGCGACCTCGACGGCGTCCCCTTCCCAGAGGTCGGTGTCCGGCGAGACGCTCATCAGCAGCTGATCCTGCGACGCCATCGGGTCCTCTTCCATCGAGCCCTCGGACTCCTCGTCGAGCAGGAGGTAGACGAAGATCTCGTCGCCCATCGGCTCGAGGACGTCCGTCGTCGCCTCGATCGCCCCGGTCCGGCGGGCGGGACCGTCGGCGTCGCCGACGAGGTGAACGTCCTCGGGTCGAACGCCAAGCGTCACCTCGTCGCCGACGCCGACCTCGGGAACGCCCGCGGGATCGAACTCGAGATCGAAGTTCTTCGTCTCGAGGCCGCCGGCGACGACCGTCCCCTGGACGAAGTTCATCGACGGCGAGCCGATAAAGCCGGCGACGAACAGGTTCGCGGGCTCGTTGTAACAGGTAAGCGGGGGGTCGATCTGCTGGAGCCGGCCCGCGTCGATGACGGCGATCCGGTCGGACATCGTCATCGCCTCGGCCTGGTCGTGGGTGACGTAGATGATCGTCGTGTCCAGTTGCTTGTGCAGGCGCTGGAGTTCGGTCCGCATGTGGACACGCAGTTTCGCGTCCAGGTTCGCCAGCGGCTCGTCCATCAGGAAGACGTCGGGGTTGCGCACGATCGCGCGGGCGATCGCGACGCGCTGGCGCTGGCCGCCGGACATCTCGTCGGGCATCCGATCGAGCATCCCCTCGAGCTGGACGATCTCGGCGGCCTCCTCGACGCGGCGTTCGATCTCCTCGTCGTCGAACGTCCGCAAGCGGAGGCCGAACGAGACGTTGTCGAAGACGTCCATGTGGGGAAACAGCGCGATGTTCTGAAAGACCATCGCGATGCCCCGATCCTTCGGCGCGAGGTTCGTGACGTCGGTCTCGCCGATGTAGACCGTCCCCTCTGAGGGGCGGGTCAGCCCCGCGATCGTCTCCATCGTCGTCGACTTCCCGCAGCCGGAGGGGCCGACGAGACAGACGAACTCCCCGTCCTCGATCTCTACGTTCATGTCGTCGACCGCGACGACGTCGTCGTACCGTTTCGTGACGTGTTCGAGTCGTACTCGTGCCATGGGTTACTCCTTGAGCGCTCCCGCGGTGAGCCCGCTGACGATCTTTTCCTGTGCCACCACGACCAGAATCGCGACGGGGATCACCCCGAGGATGCTCGCGGCGGCCATGAGGTGGTACATCACCTCGTACTGGCCCTGGTAGGCGAGGATCCCCTCGAGGATTGGCGCCCAGTTCTGGGGCTGTCCGTCAGTCATCAGAAACGAGAAGAAGAACTCGTTGTAGACCGCGATGAACGTCAACACGCCGGCGGTCGCGACGCCGGGCGCCGACAGCGGGATGATGACCCGAAAGAGCGCGCCCAGACGGGTCGTCCCCTCGACGCGGGCGGCGTCCTCGAGGCCGTCGGGAATCTGGGCGTAGAAGGTTGTGAGGATAAAAATCGCCAGCGGCATGAAGATCGCCGACAGCGGCGTCACCAACGCGCCCGGCGTGTTGTAGAGGGTGCCGTCGCCGGTGATCGGCTCGAGGACTGCGAACTGCGTGTTGAAGAGGTCGTTCAGCGGGATGAAAAACGCCGCCGGCGGGAAAAAGGAGATGACCAACACGAGCAACATCAGCGGGGTCCGTCCGGGGAACTCGAGGCGGCCGAAGGCGTAGCCCGCCAGGCTACCGACGACGAGAACGACGATCGTCGATCCCAGCGCGATCACGAAGCTGTTGAACATGTACCAGTGAAACGGGATGACCTCGAAGACCTCGACGAACGCCCCGGGATTGAACCCGTTCGGCGTAAAGAGGATGTCCTGGAGCTGTCCCTCCGGCGTCAGCGCGACCATGAGCAGCCAGTAAAACGGAAACAGCGTTGTCACGAGGAAGAAGATCGCGGCGACGTAGAACATCGCCCGGTAGACCCGCTCGGGACGGGAGATGGAGTCGGCGACCCACCGCTGGAACGGACCGCGGTCGAGGTCGGCCTCCCGGCCGTCCGCGATGGCGTCGCCGCCGTCCGACCGCAGCCCGTCGGTTCCGACCCGTCGGCTCGCGCGGCGGTGCGGGCACTCCGGCGCCGGTTCGCGTCGACCGCCGTCGCGGTCGTCGGTCATCGGACCTCACCTCCCTCGGCGTCGCGAAAGAGGACGACGTACAGCGAGATGATCACACCGATCACCAGCGCGGTCGCGAACGCGACGGCCGCCGCGGTCGCGTAGATCCGCGTGCCGCCGAACATCGCCTCGACGACCAGGCAGGTCAGCGACGGCACGGTCGTACAGCCGGCGGTCGACTCGATCAGCCCGAAGACCCGCATCGCGTCCATCGTGCGAAACAGCATCGCGACCAAAAGCGCCGGCATCACGAGCGGGAGCGTGATCAGCTTGAACCGCTGCCAGGGCGTCGCCCCGGCGACGCGTGCGACGTCGTACAGGCTGCGGTCGACGCTCTGGAGCCCCGCCAGGATCAACAGCGCCATGAACGCCGAGGACTTCCAGATGTCGGCCACGAGGATGATGACGAACGCGTCGCGGCTGTTGGCCAGCGGGGCGGCACCGAACACGCCGAGCCACTGCATGAGATCGGTCCCGAACCCGACCTCCGGCTGGAAGATCAGGAAGAAGATCATCCCCTGGATGACGATCGGCACCGCCCACGGGAGGATAATCGCCACGCGGACCCACCGACGGCCACGGAAGTCCTGATCTAACACGTACGCCTGTCCGAACCCGATCACCGTCTCGACGGTGACGCTGACGACCGCGAACGCCACGGTGACGAACAGCGCCTGCTGGAAGAACGGGACCCCGAGCTCGACGAACGGGAACGACGACGTCAGCGAGACGTCGAGGAACTGCCTGGCCAGGCGTGCGTTCCCGGTGGCGATGTCGACGTAGTTCTCGAGCCCGACGAACCCGCCCAGCGGGTCCATACCTCGGGTCTCGTCGGCCCGAAGCGACGTGACGAACGTCCGGAGCAGCGGGTAGAACGCGACCAGCGCCAGCAGCGCGAACGCCGGCAGGAGCAACAGGTAAGCGTAGGCCGCCTCGCTCAGGTTCTCCATCCGGTTGACGAGCGCGTTACCGGTCCGCTCGCGCTCGCGGGTCGGTTCGGTCTCGCCGATCGTCGTACCGCTGTCGGGGTTCGGATCAGTCGTCACTCTCGGTCACCTCCGCCTCGCTGCGCTCGAGTCGGTCGGCGAGATCGCTCATCGCCGTTTCGGGCGGTTTCGCCCCCCGGTAGGCCGCGTTGAGCTCCTGGTAGATCAGCGCCGACTGCTCGGGCCAGAGGTCGGTCACGGGCCGCGGAACGGCGTTCTCGCCGGCCGCCCGGAGCTGTTCCGTGTACCGCGCCGACGGGCCGATCTCGTCGGGGTCGGCCTCCTCGATCAGGTCGACGTTCGGCGGCAGGAACCCCCCTAGCTCGAAGATCGTCAGCTGGACGTCCTCGCTGGTGAACGCCTCGAGGACCTGCAGGGCCTCCGCCTGGCGCTCGGTGTGGGGACTGACGGTGAGGTTCCACCCGCCGAGAGCCGCGCTCGTGCCGCCGACCCCCTCGAACTCGGACTCCCCTTCCGGGACGCCGTAGGGGTGGGTCATCACGCCGAGATCCTCGCCGAAGGCGTCTTCGGTGCCGGTCTCGGCGATCGCGAACGGCCAGTTGCGGTTGGCGACGGCGTTCCCGTCCACGAAGGGGTTGAGCGACTCCTGTTCGGTCCACTGGACGATCGCCGCGGGGCAGATTCCGGGGTAGCCCTCGAGCCCGTTGGGGTCCGAGCCGTCGACGAACGCGCGCATCATTCGTACCGCGTCGATCGTGCGCTCGTCGTCGACGGTGATCGGGCGGTCGCCGGCCGTAAACAGGTTCTCGGTGCCGCCGAAGTACGCGCCGCCCCAGGAGCTCATCACCTCGTTGAACGAACAGCAGGCCAGCCCCTCGTAGGCGGCCCCCTGCGTGGTGAACCCGTAGTCGACGTCGCCGCCGTCCATCGCGTCGCCGACGGCGTTCGCGAACTCCTCCCAGGCGGGCGGATCGGTCCCCCAGCCGCCGGTGTCGTAGCCCGCGTCCTCGATCAGGTCCCGTCGGTACAGCACCAGTCCGAAGTCCGGAAACAGCGGGACGCCGTGGACGTCGTCGGTCTGCGGGTGGCGGGCCGTCTCGACGATCGCGTCGAGGTAGTCCTCCTCGACGCGGCCGAGGGCCTCGTCTCCGAGGTGGTCGCTCAGGTTGACCGTCTGTTCGCGAAGGATAAACGGGATCGTCCACCCGCTGTCCATCATGTGGATGTCAGGGGGTGCGCGACCCGCCTGGAGCGCCGACTGTGCGCTTTGCATCCGCTGTGCGGAGTCGCTGACGACGGTCTGGATCTCGACGCGGACGTCCTCGTCGAGGCCGGCGTCCCACAGGGCTCGTTGAATCGAGGGTTCGTCGCCGTCCCCGTGCATGAGGCTCTCGATGTCGGTCGCCGCCGTCATCACGACGGTACCCCCTTGCCCACCGCGGCCGAGACAGCCGGCGACGGCGACCGAGCCGACCGACGCCGACGTCGCTCCCAGGAACGTTCGCCGAGAGACACTCAGGCGGGACGATCGATACCGTCGAATGCTATCACCCCCCATTCGGTTCACCGAAACGGGAGTCGGGGACTTAATTATTTCCTGGTAAATCTATAAAATAAAGTGATCGTCGTCGATCGCGGAGCGTCACTCTCGATCGCTTCGGCGGAACGTCCCTCGAGTCCGGGTATAGCGACGCTCCGTCCCGGGGCCGAACCACGCCCGAGAACCCCGAGCGCGGGAAGCGAAAGCCAACAGCGCGGTAACTGTCCGTTACCCGCCCCGTCGGGTCCGTCTCGGCGCTAGTCGTCGAGCTCCGGGGGTTCGCGCCGTCCGATGTGGATCTCGTGGGCCTCGACGTCCTCGAGCGCGGCGACTCGCCCGCCGACCGTCACTTCGGTTCCGTCCTCGTTCACGAGGGTGATCGCGGCGACCTCCTCGCTGACCTCGAAGGAGACGTCGACGATCTGGCCGCGGACGATACGCTGGCCGCCGACCTCGACGTCCCGTCCGACGATCGTCGCGTAGAACTCCCCGCCCTCCTCGATGACGTCTTTCACGCAGCGCCGGATCGAGGCGTACTTGCGCGGGTAGTCGCGAGGGTCGGTATCCTCGCCTAAGGTCTCCTCGGCGGTCGTCCAGAGCACGGTGCCGAAAAACCCGGAGACCAGAAAGCCCAGCGCCGACCGGTTGAAGATCACGCCGTAGCGGTCCTTGTCGTCCCGCAGCGCGTCCTGTGTCGCGTAGATGGAGTAGTTGCCGTCGGCGACGGCCAGCACCGGCGTCGTGATCCCGCGGCGGGCCCGCGTCGTCGTCGCGATCGCGGTGTAGTCGAAGTCGTCGGGAGCGGGCGCTTCCGCGGCCGGCGTCACGATCAGGTCGATGCTGACCCCGCGCTCGAGGGCGGCCGCGAGTTCGTCCTCGAATCGCACGAGTAGATCCGGCGTCAGCGACAGCGAGAGTTCGTACTCGGCGTCGGTGACGATCTCCTCGAGGTAGCGCAGGATCGTCGAGCGGGATTTCACCAGCGAGACAGCCTCCGTATCGCGGGCGGGCGCGGTGTAGCGGGCCTCGAGTTCGTCGATCATCTGCTCGAGGGAGTGTTGGACCTCGTCGAAGGCGTCGGCGGGGTCGATCGCGACCACCTTCATCGGGCGGGACTCGCGCAGTTCGACCAGCCCCCGGTCACTCAGGCTGCGAACGGTGTCGTAGACGCGGGGCTGGGGAATTTCGGTGCGATCCGCGATCTCGCTGGCGGTCAGCTGTCCCTGCTCGAGGACGGTCAGGTAGGCGTCGATCTCGTACTCGCCGAGGTTGAACCGATCCCCGACTCGCTCGACGGTCGAGCGAAGCTCGTCTGGTGCCATACTCGGTCGCAGGATTCGGACGGGTAAATGATTTATTACAACGCGAGTACTACCGGGTTCGGAAATCGAATCCCCGACCGACGACGTCGGTCAGAACCCTTAACCAAGCCGACGGTGAGTGTGATGGCATGCTGGAGGTCGCGCCGATCCCGGAGGACGAGGTCCTCGAGCGGACCAACGAGGTACTCCCCGGATCGGTCCCCGGTATCGTCGGCCAGCTCCTCCTCGCGGCGGTCGTGCTGGCCGTCGGCTGGTACCTCTCGAAGCTCGTCGTCCGCCTGACGGGCCGGACCGTCGCACGCCGGATCGAGCGACCAAGCGTCACGCGAACGGTCCTGCGGGGCGTCAGGTTCTCGGTTCTGCTGGTGACGGTCGTCGTCGCCGCCGGCATCCTCGGCGTCGGCGACACGCAGATCCTCCTCTCGGTGACCGTCATCTCTGCCATCGTCGCGGTCGTGCTCGCACCGCTGGTCGGGAGCTTCGTCAACGGCCTGTTCGTCCTCAACGACAGACCGTACGAGATCGGCGACATGATCGAGATCGCCGACGAGGGACACGTCGGTTTCGTCGAGGACATCACGATCAGGTACACGAAGGTCTTCACCCTTCAGAACACGTTCATCGTCATCCCGAACTCCGAGATCCAGCAGCGGGACGTGATCAACTACTCGGCGGAAGACGAGCGAACGCGGCTCTCGCTGGCGTTCGAGATCACCTACGAGAGCGACCTCGAGGCCGCGCGCAACCTCGCCGAGCGGGGGGCCCGATCGGTCGACGTCGTTATCACCGGCGGACCGGATATCCGGATCGGCAGTGCGCGCTATGCGGCCGCCCCCCTCTGTAACGTCCGCGAGTACGCGGACAACGGCATCCTGCTGGAGCTGTTCTTCTGGGTCCAACATCCCTACAAACAGGCCGTCGCCCGATCGGAGGTACGGGCGGCGATCCGTGAACGCTTCGCCGACGCCGACGTCGAGTTCGCCTACCCCCACCGCCACCACGTCTTCGACGGCGACAGCGGCACCGCGAGGGTGGTCCTCGACGACTCGCAACCGAGTCGTCCGGATATCGGTCGCTCCGTCAATGCGGACGGAGACGGCGCCGACCCCGATCGGTAGCCGTCACTTCGCGGGAGCTCCCTCGACGGTGATGACCTCACAATCGAGGTGTTGGCGGAGGTAGCCGTCGATGTCGGGGTTGTTGGTGAACCGACGGAAGAGGCGTCGCAGCCGGCTCGCCTGTTTGGTCCCGATGACGACGGCGTCGGCGTCCTCGGCGGCGACCTCGTCCAGGATGCTCTCCTCGACGAGAAACCCCGATCGGACGACGTACCGCGCGTTCTCGACCGGACCGAACGTCGATTCGACGGCCTCCTTGAGGTCGATGCGGTTCACTTTCTTCCCGTTCTGATAGAGGTCGACGTGCAGGATCGTTAGCGCCGCCTCGCGCTCCCGGGCGACCTCGATCGCCCGCTCGAGGGTTCGTCTGGAGTGTTTCGTGAGCGGATACCGGACGGGGACCACAACCAGCGTCATCGGCGAATCAAACGGTACCCGCCCGGGTAAACCTTTCAGTCGGGACAGTTCCGATTGGGAACCTATCCCGCGGCAGAAACACACACCCACGGGTCCGGAGAGACAGTCCTTTACTCGGAGCACCGCTACCGGGTGGTATGGAAACGAGGTCGACCGCCGACGGCGACACCGTTTACGTCTCGCAGACGGACGGCGATAGAGGATCCAAGGGACCGTTTCTCGTCGCCTACGAGTCGCCCGAAGCCCGGCGACGGTACGGCTGGTTCTGTACCAACTGCGAGAGCTTCGATAACGCGATGGACTCGATGGGACGGATCCAGTGCAACCGGTGTGGCAACTTCCGCAAGCCCACCGAGTGGGACGCCGCCCACGAGTAATCGCGCCCCCGCCCGCGCCGCGCTCGAGGGCGTATCGGCGTCGTACCGTCACGGTACCGACAGCGTACCGCCACCTGCGCGGGTCACGGGTTCGCACTCGTCGTCCGATTCTCCGGATTCGTTCGCGGTTGTCCGTCGATACCCCGGATGCGAGTGCCAGACCAAGACTTATGTGGGTTGGTCTCATACTACGCGTTGAATGGGACCTGTTAACATGCGTCTCGTCGAACAGGCCAAGTCGATTTTCGCCGATCTCGGGTACACCGTCGAAGGTGCCGGCCCCGAGTTCCGCGCCGAACGAAAGTGGAAGGTCGTCCACGTCAGTCCGGTCCTCGAACCCGGCGAGCTCCCGTCGGCTCCCGGTCAGTTCCACTGTTTCGTCGCCCGTCCGGACGACGCCGACGCGCTCGAGCGCGAACTCGAGCGCACGAACCCCAGTTACGAGTGGGCGATCATCGTCGTCGACGGCGACGACTATCAGGTCGAACGCGTTCCGCCCGGACCGCGGGCCTCCGCCTGACTCCCCGCGGTCTCCGTCAGTTCAGGTTTTTCCGCACCGCCGTCACGCCCGCGCCGGGATCGACGTCGGCGCCCATAGACTCGAGCACGTCACCCAGCGCCGTCACGGTGTAGACCACGTTCTGCGGGCGCGCCGAGTAGCCCATACAGCCGATCCGGAAGATCTCGCCATCCAGATCGCCGAGTCCGCCCGCGACCTCGAGGTCGTAGCGCTCGAGTAACGCGTCGCAGACCGCGCCGTCGTCGATCCCCTCGGGGACGCGGACGGCGTTCAGGCTCGGCAACCAGTACTCCTCGGGGGCGTTCATCTCCAGGCCCATCCCCTCGACGCCGGCTTTGAGTGCGCCGGCCAGTCGCTCGTGGCGGGCCCAGCGCTGTTCGATGCCCTCTTCGGCGACCAGCCGCAGCGCCTCCCGCAGCGCGTAGACGTTCGTGACGGGCGCGGTGTGGTGGTACGCGCGCTCGTCGCCCCAGTAGCCCTCGAGCAGGGACAGGTCGAGATACCACGACCGGGGCTCCTCCTCGCGAGCGAGGACCTTCTCCATCGCCTCGTCGGAGAGGGTCAGCGGGCTCGCGCCCGGCGGACAGGAGAGACACTTCTGGGGTCCCGAGTAGGCGACGTCGACGTCCCACTCGTCGACGCGTAGCTCCACCCCGCCCAGCGAGGTGACGGTGTCGGCGATCACCAAGGCGTCGTGATCGTGGGCCGCCGCGGTGAGCTCCGCAACGTCGGGCTGGAGGACGCCCGTGCTGGTCTCGGCGTGCACGAACCCGAAGACGTCCGGGTCGTGCTCGGCCAGCGCGTCGGCCACGTCGTCCGGATCCAGCGGTTCGCCCCACGGCGCCGATACCTCGACGACGTCGCCGCCGGCGCGGCGGGCCATCGAGGCCATCCGTCCGCCGAAGTAGCCGTTGGTCGGTACCAGCATCGTGTCGCCGGGCTCGACGACGTTGCCGATCGCCGCCTCCATCGCGGCCGATCCGGTTCCCGAAACCGGGATCGTCCACCGGTTGTCGGTCCGGAAGGTGTACCGCAACAGCTCCTGGACCTCGTCCATGATCTCGACGAACGAGGGATCGAGGTGGCCGACCAGCGGCGTGCTCATCGCCCGCAGCACCCGCGGGTTCACGTCGCTCGGTCCGGGTCCCATCAGCGTGCGGTCCGGGGGCGTCAACTCGCCGACCGACGGCGCTCGATCCGCCTCGTTCGAGGGTTCCTGACTCATCGTCGTGTGCTCGAGCGCGATCGGAAAAAGAGCTACCGACATCGACGGGCGGCGGTCGACGCGGCCCCCTCCGCACCGATCCCGCGGAGAGACGGCCGTTACCGCCCTCGTCGGGGGAGGCGTACCGCTTAATACTCTCGGCTTCCTACCGGATCACCTCGTGTTCCTCGGTCACGCCCTGTTCGCGTTCGCCGTCGCCGCGCTGGTCGCGCAGCGACGCGGCTGGACCGCTCGCGGCGCCCTGACCGTCGGCGCCGTCGCCGGCGCGTTCGGCGCCCTTCCGGACGTCGACGTCGCCTACGCGCTCGTCGGACTCGCCGAGTGGCAGGTCGCAGACGGGGCCCTCGGCGCATCGACGGCGTTCTGGGACGCGAGCCGAGCCGTCCACCGGTCGGTGACTCACTCGGTCGTCGTCGGCGCGGTGGCAGCCCCGGCGTTCGGACTGCTCGCGGTACGGAGATCGGACCGCGCTCGAGTCGCCCGTGCGTTCGGCGGACTCCTGCTGACCGGACTGGTCGCGCTCGCGCTCGTCGTGGACGGGGCGCTGGCCGCGTTCGTCACGGTGCTGTTCGCAGTCGGCGGAGCGCTCGCGGTCGGGACGACCGTCCGCCTGACTTCCCTCTCGCCCGCGACGATCGCCCTGGCCGCGCTCTGGGGGCTGTGGTCGCACCCGTGGGGCGACCTCGTCACGGGTTCGCCGCCCGACTGGGCGTTCCCCTTTGAATCCCCGCTGTTCGCGTCCCGGGTCGTCCTCCACCCCGATCCGACCGTTCACCTGCTCGCCGCCTTCGCGATCGAACTCGCCGCCGTCTGGCTCGCGGCCGTCGCGGTCTGCCGGCTCACCGACCGCTCGCTCATCGCGGTCGTCGACCGACGGGCGGCGGTCGGCGCGACCTATGGCGTCGCCGCCCTCGCGGTGACGCCGCCGACCCTCGAGCTCTCGTATCACTTCGTCTTCTCGATCCTCGGCGTCGGACTCCTCTGTGGCGCGGTTCGGACCGTTCCCTCGCCGACGCTCGGACTCCCCTCCCGGACGCCGTCGTCGACGGTCCTGCTCGAGACCGGACTCACGGCGCTGGCGGCGGTAACGATCGCGCTCGCGACCTACGCGGCGGTCTACCTGCTGGCGGTCACGCCGACCTAAGACGGTACCTGACGTTCGTGACGGCCGTGACGCACCCTTTTTGTGGTACCGTTCGGTACGGACGGCCGTGTCCCAAACCTCACTCGAAACGCTGCTCGGGGACGGACGGACCAACGCCGCGATCTCGTGGCTGCTGGTCGTCGCCATCGCGGCTATCGGGCTCGGTGCGCTGGTCACCGGCGGGATCCTCTGGGCCACCTTCGCGGTCGTCCTCCTCGCTTTCGCGTTGCTTCCGCCGCTCTCCCGGCGATCGCCGCTCGTCATGCTCCCCTGGGAAGTCCTGTTGCTGGCGGCGCTGCCGGTGTTCGGCGCCGCCTTCGGCGCCGACCGACTGTCGGGTCACGTCACCTCGTACCTCTCGGTCGCGGCCATCGCGCTCGTTCTCGCCGTCGAGTTGCAGGCGTTTACGTCGGTGCGGATGACTCCCGGATTCGCGGTCGTCTTCGTCGCCGTCGCTACGATGGCCGCCGCGGCCCTCTGGGCGCTCCTCCGGTGGACCGCCGACGGCGTGCTCGGGGTCCCGTTCACCGCCGATCACGACGACGTGATGTGGGAGTTCGTCTACTCCACCGTCAGCGGCCTCGGCGCCGGCGCCGTCTTCGAGCTCTACTTCAGGCGACTCGACGATCTCGAGCGGAGCCGCTGCGCGTCCGGGGGGAGCGACGATGCGTAACCTCAGGGCCTTGCTCCCCTCCGAGCAGCGCCAGCGCCAGCTCACCTACCTCATGGAGGTCGGGCTGATCGGGATGCTGTTTATCGGTATCGATCGGGGAAACGGCGGGATCGTCATCAACACCGTCGTGGCCCTGCTCGTCACTCAGCTTCCGGCGGTCCTCGAGCGCGATTACGGCATTCCGATGGACACCCGACTGACGCTGTGGATCACCAGTGCGGTGTTTCTTCACGCCTTCGGCACCGTCGGCCTGCCGGGCAGCACCGCGACCTTTTACTCGCAGGTCTGGTGGTGGGACCACGTCACCCACGCGCTGTCGGCGTCGGTGGTCGCCGCCGTCGGCTACACCACCGTCCGGGCCGTCCACGAACACGCCGACGGGATTCACATCCCTCGCCGGTTCGCCGCCGTCTTCATCCTGCTTTTCGTCCTCGCCTTCGGCGTCCTCTGGGAGGTCCTCGAGTTCGCGATCGCACTCGCCGCTGCCGCGCTCGGCGTCGAAGCCGTCCTCACGCAGTACGGCCTCCAGGACACGATGCTCGATCTCGTGTTCAACTCGATCGGAGGACTGCTGGTCGCGCTCTGGGGCGGCGCCTACCTCGCGGACGCCTCCGGCGCGCTTCGGGACCTCCTCGATCGCCGGGACGGCTGAACGAGCCGCGGTTCGAACCGCACGCCGGCCTTCCATCGCTGCACGCAACTTTACGTCGCCCCGCGGTGTAGGGACTCGAGCGATGGTCTTCAAGAAAATCACGCTGATCGGAACGAGCACGGAGAGCTTCGACGCCGCCGCGGACGACGCGATCGACCGCGCGGAGAACACGCTCCAGAACGTCTACTGGGTCGAGGTCGACGAGCTCGGCGTCGAGATCGCGAACGCCGAAAATCGGGAGTACCAGGCCGAAGTAACCGTCGCGTTCGAACTCGAGGAGTAGCGGGATCGCTCGCGACCGCAAGACGGCGGCTACGTCCGGAAGGACTCCCCGCAGCCGCACTCGCTGACGACGTTCGGGTTCTCGACGTGGAACCCCTCGGCCTGCAGTCCGCTCTCGTAGTCGAGGACGCTGCCCTCGATGTACTTCAGGCTCGCCGGATCGACGAACACCCGCAGTTCGTGGTGTTCGTAGATCGTATCGTCCTCGTCGGGTGCGTCGTCGAATCGCATCCCGTAGGACAGCCCCGCGCAGCCGCCCTGCTGAACGAACAGCCGCAGTCCGGCTACGCTCGAGTCGAGCCCCTCGCCGTCGAGCAGCGAGAGCGCCTGTTCGGCCGCCGACTCGGTTACCTCGATCTCCGGGCGCGTCTCCGCGGTTGTGCCGTCCGCGCTGTCGGTGCTCATACCCGTTCCTTCCCGCGCGACGGTGTTAACCTTGACGCTGAACTCGCCGCCTCCGATATCCGAAACGCACGGCTCCCTGGTCCTCCCGCGATCGCCGATACCCCGTTCTCGCGCTACACGCGCGGGCGTTGTTGAACCGATCGATAGTACGTCCCGAACAGCCGTTTGTCGTTCGCCGACAGTTCGACGTCGTTCTCCGCGAGCAGCTCGATCATCCGCTCGAGCTCGCACTCGTACCACATCGAGAGCAGTCGAACGTTTTTCTGCGCGTAGTCGTAGTTTCGTTCGAGGACGCGTGCATCGGTCGGGTCGACCTGACGCGGCTCCATCTCGTCTGGTACTGTGTCCCGCAGCTACGTAAAACCAATTACAGATTAGTGACGTGTATCGTCAACCCCTACCGAGCGTAGGATCGGATTACAGCGGCCGACCCGACGGCCCGTGACGTCATCGGTCCGTTTCCCGCTCCAGTCGAAGCCGAACGCTCTCGGCGTGGGCCTCGAGTCCCTCCGCGTCGGCCAGGGTCGTCACCGTGTCGCCGAGCCCGGCCAGTCCCTCGGCGGAGAGTCGCTGCACCGTCGTCGACCGCAGGAAGGTCTCGACCGAGAGTCCGCCGGTTACGCGCGCGCCGCCGTTCGTCGGGAGCACGTGGTTCGTGCCACTGGCGTAGTCGCCCGCGGCCACCGGCGTCGACGGGCCGAGGAAGACGCTGCCGGCGCTGTCGATGCGCTCGAGGATCGACTCGTCGTCCGCGGCGAGGATCGAGAGATGTTCGGGCGCGTACGACTCCGTAAAGAGGATCGCCTCGCTCATCGAACGCGCGAGCAACACGCCGCTGGCGTCGTTCGCAAGCGCACCGCGGATCACGTCCTCGCGCTCGCGCTCGCCCGCCCGCTCGTCGATGGCGTCGGCGACGGCGTCGGCGGTCGCCTCGTCGTCGGTAACGGCCACGACCGACGCGTTCGGATCGTGTTCTGCCTGGGCGAGGAGTTCGGCCGCGACCAGCTCCGGATCGGCGGTCTCGTCGGCGACGACGACGACCTCGCTCGGCCCGGCGAGGAAGTCGATCTCGACGTCGCCCCGAACCTCGGCCTTGGCCGCCGTCACCCACTTGTTCCCGGGGCCGACGATCTTCTGGACCCTAGTGATCGTCTCGGTTCCGTACGCGAGCCCCGCGACGGCCTGAGCGCCCCCGACGCTGAAGACCTCGTCCGCGCCGGCGACGTGAATCGCCGCCAGCGTCGCCGGGTTCAGCTCCTCGGCGGGCGGCGTGACGACGACGACGTGGTCGGCCCCCGCGACGACCGCGGGCACGACACCCATGATCGCGCTCGAGGGGTACGCGGCCGACCCCCCGGGAACGTAGACGCCCACGCGCTCGAGCGGGCGAAAGCGCCGTCCGAGCTCTCGCCCGTCGGCGAACGACTCGCGCCAGTCCGCGGGGAGCTGGGCCTCGTGGAACTCGCGGACGTTCGCCGCGGCCGTCTCGATGGCCTCGAGCAGTTCGTCGTCGACCTCCTCGACCGCCCGCTCGCAGTCGTCGGTGATCTCGAGGTTGCCGACCTCGACGCCGTCGAACTCGCTCGTAAACTCGCGGACGGCGACGTCACCCTCCTCGCGAACCCGGTCGACGATCTCCCGCACGTCTCCCCGAACCGCCTCGATGCCGGCGTCGCGTTCGAAGAACGCGGCCCGGTCGTCCGGTCCGAGGTCAGCGAGCTCCCGCGTTTCGATTGTCATACTTCGCCCTTGGCGCGGCGGTCGAAAAACCGTTTTCATCACGGCTCAGCGTCCTCGAGCCGCCAGAGTCCGACGGCGTCGAGGGTCGCCCTGACGAAGAGATAGACCAAAAGCAGGAATCCGACGACTGCGAACGGCGCCTGGAGCAGGTCCGCGACGCCGCGACCGAACACCAGCTGGCTGAAACCCCGAACGAAAAAGCTCGCTACGACGAGTCCGAGCGCGACCAGCGCGAGCCTGACGAACCCCGAACGATCCATACACGACCGTACCGCCCAGCTCCGCTAAATCGTGTCGGTCGGAAACGACTACCGCTCGTGGCAGTGACGCTCCTGGTCTCACGGTGACTGTCGGGCCGAACTGCTGTCCGAACGCCCTCTCGTTCGGTCGCCACCCTCTCGAGACGGATCGTTCGCTACCCGTGTGATTCGTCCGCTCGAGAACGATCAACGCGGAGCACGCTCCGGACGAGACGACGGCCTTATGTATGGACCGGGTCCTCGTCACTAATGCGAACGACGTGACGTTCTCGTCGCGTCCCCTT